>JAKAWM010000147.1 GCA_021827285.1 Actinomycetes bacterium
GCCCCTGCACTACCCCAGCTTGGCTTGAGAGCCTCCGTCCTCGAGGTGGAGCGTGAGAGTTTTGGTCTCGCCCGCCGCCAGAGCTACCCGCACGGCGCCTGCAGCCAGCGTGAGCTCTATGGCGCCATCCCCGAAGACGCTTGCGAGCTTCGCTTTCGCAACAGCCAAGCCCGGGAACGCTATTGCAGCCGTTGCCCGCTCCGGGCCTAGATTGTTCAGCCACAGCACGAGCTCGTCCCCTGACCCGCTCGCCTTGAGGAGCTGCACTTCTGGCCGGTCGATCGAGCAAAAGCTCCCGCTGGGTGCCCTGGCCGGCCCTTGCCCTGCCCGTTGGACCACTACTGCGACGAGGGGTGCCGTGACGGACTCGCCGAGCCGGCTGGCGAGCGCCTGCGGGCTGTCGGTGCCCTCCTGGGAGCTGAGCGCGTACGAAAACCGCATCTCGCCGCCCTGGACAGTCGGGAAGTTGGTGTCCCAGATGTTGTTGAGCGCCCATGAGTAGATGGTGGCAGGCTCGGGCTTAGCAAGGGGCAGCGTGCCGGGGTAAGGGCAGTAGGGGGAGTGGATGTCGCCGAACTGCACGAGCGGGGCGTCCAAGCTAACCCAAGCCACAGACGACCTGCTCCCGGCCAGCGAGACCCAGTGGCGGATGGCCCGCATATGCCGGGGGCTGCCGGGGACTTGGGGTGCATCGGCCTTCGTGGCGATGCCAGGCAGCTCATAGGAGATCTCGGGGTCGGCCAAGGCGAAGGGGAAAGCAAAAAAGACGCTCTCCTTGGCTTCGGTCGGTAGCTTCCACAGGCGGTTGCTGATCTCGACACGGCGCAGCGACCGCCAGAGGGTAATCGTTGACAGCAGACGGCTGCAGCCAGGTGCCACAACCTCGACGGTCAAGTTCTCACCGAGCTCGCTCGACTGGCTAGCCGCGACCACGGCTGCGCGCCCCGCCTCCCGAGCCGCGACGAGGTCGAGGGAGCGGGAAAAGACGCGGCCAGAAAGGTGGTCCACGCGTGGGGCTGTGCCGTAGCGGTCCAAGACATAAGCGTTGAAGCCCAAAAGGGCCCTCTGGTTGATGAGCTCGGAACCGCTCGCCACGTCGGTAACTGAGCTGATCGCCGCTTGCTCTGGGGACAGGGCCACTCGGTAGTGCTCGTTGTGAAGCACCCAGGCCTCCCTAAGCGACTCTACTGCGGCGGGGCACCCCTGGACTATTCGGAACCTGACGTACCCGAGGGGAGGGACGTCTTGGGCCAAGAAGGTGAGGAACCTGCCCGCCGGCCTGTGCTCTGCGTGCTCCTGGGCAACCTCGAGCGTCGCTAGAGGGGGCCCGTCGCGCTCGTCTTGCAGCACCGCGCTTGTGCCTTCTGGCACGACGCTGAAAGGGACAAAGACACGCACGATGTCTGTCCTCGCCCAGCCGCTTGTGTTAAAGACGACGACACAGGGGCCAGTGGCACACTTGACTTGTAGGGCGGCCTGGCGCGCCGCGTTGGTCGCCAAGGAAGTGGCCTGCTCTCGGGCCTGCTCAGCGAAGGAGGCCTTGTGCCGCCACTGGACCTGCCCAGATCCCCACCCGTCCTCGTCGTCCTCCCACGGGTGACGGGCACCCCAGGTGTGCTCGTCGAAAAGGCCCGTGGCCCGATAGATGTGCCTGGTGCTAGGCGGCGAGGGTGCCTTGCCACTAAGCAGGTCGCCCAGGGTGCTCAAGGTCTCAGCGGTCCTAGTCGCCTGCTGGGCCTCGCGAGCCCAGCGAAGGGCGCGCGCACCAGAACCAAGGCCGTCTGCCCACCAGTCGGCCCAGTCGCCTTGCCAGCTGGGTATGCTGTCCCCGAGCCGCTCGGATGCAGCCTCAAAAAATTCCTCGTTGCGCGCCACGCGAAGACGCGGGTACGACCATCGGGAGCCCCAGTCGCGGGCAAGGGCCGAGACGGCCACGTTCGGCGGGGCGTTGTCGCCGTAGTGCCCCTGGACACGCAAGTGCAGGATGTCGTGCGGGTAAGGCTCGCGGCGGACCGTGCTGGCTTCAGGCAGCCATATGCCGGAAGTGAACGGGTAGGGCTGCTCAGCCAGAGCGGCCAGGTAGCACGGCAGGCTCAAGAGCGCCACCGGGTAGGGTTCCGCCACGCCGGCGATGTTGCCTTCCATGTAGGCGTTGCCGTGCAGAGTGTCGGTGTACCACACTAGGAGCTGCTTGCCGCTCGGCGCCCGCCAGTAGAAGGGCCTTTCCAACCTTTCCCCCCCGATCAGGTAGGGGACCGAGCGCCCGGCGTAGTTGTGAGCGAGAGACAAATAGCGGACGCCAGCGTCAGAGAGCACTTCGACGAGCCCCGTCACCGCGCCCGGCACGTCGGTTTGCATCGCCGCTCGGAGATCAAGGCCGTAGCGCAGGCGAAGGTCGCTAGCAAAGCGCGCCATCTCATAGAGCTCGTCGATAGAACACGCCTCTGTGTGGAGGTTGAGGCTCATGGCGCCCACGCTGACATAGCCCTCTCGGATGGCTTGGACCATCCTGTCACGCTCGTTCTTCCCGCGGGCTGCGAACCACTGCTCGAGAGGCCAGTTGACCTCTATGTTCCAGCGGAAGCGGGCGTCATCCCCCCAAGCGGCTGTGGTGTCTACTAGGTCGAGCACCGAGTCGAGGTACTGAAGGTGGTTGGCCAGGACCACTTCTTGACGGTCTGTGTAGCCGACGTCGAGGTGGCTGTGGTGCACCAACCATACCGACCACTTCCGCTGCGGGCGGACCACGACCTCGCCCTGGTACGCCGCCTCTCCGCTCGGTGCCACCACTTCGAACCAGCGCCGTTCGCTCGAGCTCACTTCGGGCACCAAGACGTCGGCGCGACCACCCTCCAGGGCCCACCAGCCCGGGACGCCCTCCAGTCGTAGCCGCAGCCCTGGGCCCGCGCTATGGAGCACGAACCGCACGACTTGGCGCATCTCCTTTGTGAACAGAGGGAGGTTAGCCGCCATAAGGGGGCTGCCCGAGACCTCGCCGACTTTGGTGAAGACAGACTCCTCGAGCTGGGCGCGGAACAGCTCGACGTCGCGCCGGCGGCCACCCCCGCTTGGGTCGTGGAAAACAGTCTTTAGGAGGCCCTGCGTCATCCTCTCCTCGCTACCAGCGACAGCCCTTCGGTAAAGAAGCGCCTGAACCCGAAAAAGAGCACCAACATCGGCGACGCGGCGATCAATGCACCCGCTAGCTGGACTGGCAGGCTAGATCCTCCATAGACGCCCATCAGGCTAGTCAAACTGGCCATCACAGGGCGGACAGAAGACGAGGAAGTGAGCACTATGCCGAACAGTAGGTCGTTCCAGATCCAGGTGAACTGGAACAAGAAGAGCACGAGACAGGCCGAGATCGACAACGGTGCATACACTGACCGCAGGACCCGGGCTTCCGTGGCGCCTTCTACTAGGGCAGCCTCCCTCAGTTCGCCCGGCACCGTCGTGTAGAAGCCACGTAGGACAAGAGTGCAGAAGGGCACAGATATGGCCGTATAGAACAGGATCATCCCTAGACGAGAGTCGTAGAGGCCAATTGTATTGTACATCTTGAATAATGGGACGATGTACATCTGCAAGGGGAAGACCGTGCCCGAAAAAACTGCTAGGAAGATGATGAACCCCCCTCGGATCCTGAGCACAGAGATGGCATAAGCAGCAAATGAGGCTATCACAATCGAGGCGGCTGCGCCGACCACCCCGTAAATAAGGCTGTTGACAAAGCCTGTCCCAAGCCCAGCCGCGGTCCAAGCGGTCTCGATGTTCGCCAGCAGGTTGAACTCCGTCGGGACATCGTAGAAGGGGCGGGAAAAAAAGTCCGACGATGACTTGTCGGCATTTATCAGCGTCCACCAGACCGGAAGGACCCACAAAAGCGCAGCTAAAGCCAGGCAAGTATAGACAGTGGTAGCTTTCAGACTGGGCGCCTTCATGCCCTCACCTCCCGTAGGCTCCGGCGCAGGTACCCAACAGAAGTGGCCAGGACAAAGATAGTGAGCACGACCGCTATGGCCGCTCCATAGCCCATTTTGTAGTATTGGAAAGACTCTTGGTAGGTCCACACGGCGAAGGTGGACGACGAGCCGTAAGGACCTCCTTCGGTCATGACCCATATGAGGTTGAAGGCCTGCAAGGCATTGACGATGCTTATCGCGATGATCACGCGTGTCATGGCGCTAAGCAGCGGCCAAGTCATGTGCCGGAACATCCTCCAGCCCACGGCGCCATCCAAGGTCGCTGCTTCTACGACCTGGCGGTCAATGGTGTCGAGTCCCACGAAAAACAGTAGCATGTCAACGCCTGTGGTTTGCCAGGTCGAAGCGATGATCATGGAGTAGGTGTTGAGGGGCACGTCGTTAAGCCATTGGACCTGTGCGAGGGAATGGAAACCTAGCGCTTGGAACAGTTCTGACAGGCCATTGGTGCCGAGGAGGAAGCTCCACATCACACCCGTGGTCACAAAGCCGATCGCGTAGGGCAGGTAGAACACGGCCTGGAAGACCGACTTCCCTCTGCGCTTGTGTATTGTCGCAGCGGCGGCGAGACCAAGGCCGACGGGAAGAATTATCATTGCCACGGCCCAGATTAAGGTGTTGTAAATGTTGGTCAAGAGCGCAGGGTCGTTGAGCATGGCGCGGTAGTTCGCTAAGCCGACGAACTGTGCCGAGGTGAGGCCGCTCGAGTTCGTAAGGCTCAGCCAGACGGTCATAACGATCGAGTACCAGAACATGCCGACGACTAGGACAAGCGCTGGCACGACGAACAGGTAAGGACCGAGGCGGCGCGGGCGTCGCAGCCTCCTGCTCGGCGTGGGGAGGAGGCCGGCGTGGTACTTAGCAGCGGCCCTAGGAGTGGTTCCTATAGTTGTGTCCAGCATAGAAGCTTTGGTGCCTGATGCTGACGTGCTGGGCAGGCGGGGGCTCATAGCAAACCGCGGGACTCGCGCCTAGTCCGAGGGACCGTCGCCCCATGGACCAAGCCCCGCGCAGCCGTGGGCCCGCGGTGCGTGGGGTTCGGTCTCCGGGACGTCAAGCCGGTCAGGTACGCGAAGGATGCTATTTCTTCACAGTGGCCCAGTAGGAAGCGGCTATGTGCTGTAGGGACTGGAGGAACGGCTTTAGGGTGAGGTTCGGGTTGAGGATGAACTTGGAGAGTTGGGTGGATACTGGTACGGCTATCTCTGGTGGGGTGGCCTCCCAATAGCGGTTGAGCAGGTGGACATGCTGAGACTTGATCTCGCTGGCCACGGCCAGGGCAGTGGGGTCGCTGGTGGGGACGGAGGCTTCGGCGCTCGTGAAGTCCATGATTTTGTCCCAGCTCTTTTGGACGGAGGGCTCCATGAAAGTGCTAACGGACTTTATAGCTTGCTGCTTGTCTGGGTTGTGCGCAGACACGACGACGGGGCCAGTCTCGAAGATCATGTTCCAGCCCACCTTGGGGTTGATAGGGGGGATGACGAAGGCGCCAAAGTTCTTGCCCGGTGTCATGCCGTCATGCACCAGGGTAGCTTCGTCCCACGACCCGATTAGCAACATGGCGGCTTGGCCGCTGGCGAAGCGTTTGCCCGTCTGGGTGTCAATGTTGTTAGGCGTAGCGAAATAGCCAAGGTCCGCCACCTTGCGCCACTGCTCCATGGCAGCCACGACGGCAGGGCTCGTATAGGAGATTTTACCATTGACAAGCTGCTCGTAGGCGGTGGGGCTGGTCTCCATGAGAAACTGTTCGAACCAGATGAACCCCGCCCAGTCGTCTACGTAGTAATCAAAGGGCGCGATCCCATGGGCTTTTAGCACGGCTGCGTCGTGCATGAGAGCCGACCAGGAGGTCGGTACGGCCAGGTGGTACTTGGAAAAGTCGCTCTTATTGTAGTACATGACCCAGTCCGACGTGTAGAGGGGAGCGCCGTAGTAGTTCCCGTTCACCTTGTAAGCGTCCTCGACGTCAGGATTTAGCCCGTACTTGGCTTCCCAGGTCTTGACTTCGGGCGTCAGGTTGGCCAAGGCCCCCGCCTTGACCAGGGGCACGAGTTGCTGGCCTGACCACCAAGTGAACAAAGGAGGGGCCTTGGAGGTGGTCGCCGCAGCGCGCACCACCGCCTGGAAGGCCGTGGTGCTCGAGAAGGGCTCTGCCTTCCAACCCACCCCCTCAGCTCCCGCGAGGTCCTTGCCAATGGTGTTGAAGCCGTTTGTCCAAGTGGGCTTGTCGTTTGCAAGAGAAAGATAGGTAGCAGAACCTGCTTCGTGGGTGCTCGGTAGGGCAGCTGCTGTCCCCGTGAGGGAAGTTGCCCCGACGAGCGTTAGGAGGCTGGCTGTTGCCGCCGTGAAGGCGTACCTCGTTCGTCGACTCTTCATGTGGCTCCTTTCGGTCTCAGGCAGTTCGTTGCCTTATTGGTTGCTGGAGGGAGCTGTGCCAAGGCAGGCGCGTGGTCGTTGGGCCAGCGGAGCATGCCAAGGGGGGTTCTGGTAAGTGGAGCGGCGTCCGGGCCCACTCCGATGGACTCGCCAGCCGGTCACCTTGGGCGCCGACGGTGCCAGGTTCGAACATGTGGTCCTCCCTCCCCATAGGCTCTGTGTATGTCATCGTTAGCACGAGCCAGGGTTAGAGTCAAGCCATGTCTTGCTGGAGTGAGAGTATCCTTGGCCCTCAGCCTCGGGTTCTCGCCGCACTAGGCTTTTGGGCGTTGATTACCGATAGCATGGCTCCGCTGCCCGCAGGTGGTCGTCCCGGGCTCAATCTCGGCAGGGCCCGCCTGGTCGGCGTGGGGGGTGGCGGGTCATGAACGAGGGCCTTTACGTGGCGGAGCCAAGCTACGCAGCCGTGGGTGGGCAGGCTGGGCTCGGCTGGGAGGCATTGGCGGCGCGGCTCATCGCCGAGGGCGTCTCTGTGCTGGCCGTGGACGGGCCACAGGTGGCGCCCTGGGGCCCATTAATAGAGGGCCTCGGTCAGGCGTTGGTGGCCAGGGGGCGGGAGGTCGAGTTCGCGGGGACAGGACGTTGGTGGTTGCCGTGGCGTCGGGTGCGGGAGCTGACCTCCTTTGCTGGTCTGGCCGAGGA
>JAKAWM010000148.1 GCA_021827285.1 Actinomycetes bacterium
GATGAAGGCGGGTCCCGGTCAGTTCGACCTCCAGGATTGGATCCGAGTGGTGTGGTATGTAAGCACCCTCATCACGAGGGGGCCTGACCTAGAGTTCGAAGTTGAGCGCAAAGCCATCCAAATGGGCATAGACCCCCGGACAGCATCGCCCGGCTACATTCTGAACGCTCAGCGAGCGGGTGTCGCTGTACTACGGGCTCGGTGGGCGCTTGAGTGGAGCATCGAGCGAGACTTTATCTTCCCGGACCGAGGCGTCACCGGGTTGTTCTATCCTCCCTGGGACACGTACGCCTATCACATCCCTCTTCGGAAGAACTTTGCAGTTCTCTTGGGTGCCGGCCCCTACCCGAAGAAGGCTGTCCCGGCTGCCAACACGTGGCAGATTCAGCTTGAGTACCAGATGCGCCGAGCTGCTGGTACTGACGTCATCAACTCACTTGCGTGGCTGGCCTCTCGCGATGAGTGTTACGGACCCAATTCTTCCCAGCTACTCCAGGCAAGAGAGCAGGCAGCCCAATTACCCGAACAGTCCCGGGCGGTCGCCCAAGCGTACGGCGGTGCCCAGTTGCTCGGTCTGTCTGTCGAAGAGCGCATGAGAGACGAGCTTTTGCTCCTAAGCCTAGTAGCTGGCGTGCGACCGCCGAATGCGGGTGGCCCAACGGAGTTGCTCCTCTAAACCGTCGGTCGGACCTCCATCTCTCAATTTCTCAGCCTGTCGATCATGGCATTCAACCTGGCCGTAACGTCATTCGCCTTGGCTACGGGACCTTTCGTCAGATCAGGATGGGTCAGCCGTCGAGCCCCGTCGAGAAGGTCCATCAACTCGTCCCTATCAAGGATAACCGTCGCCGCGCCGTCGTGCTGTGTGGTCGGCCCCGCTCCTTGCTCTCGACTCTGGATCGGCTTATGACGCCATACCCACTGATTGGAGTCATCGGCGGTCCGATCGCATTCCAGTATTCCCTGAAACTCCAGCTCCCGGATAGCGTCGTGGACCACCTTACGAGGAAACCGTGCTTCCTTTCGATGGTCCCGCACTTGAGCCCACGTGAGTTGTGTGCGTTCGTCGGCGAAGAGTTCTTCGAGCCAGACCGTAGCAGCGCTTTCGTCGCTCATCCGTCACCTACTTAGTCGGCGTGTCTTCGCCAGATGTATCGTGCACAAGGCCTGCCAAGCGCTTGACCTTGTTCTGATCCGCTGGCCGATTATTATCCGCATCACGATTTCCCGTCGTGCGCATCTTGATATCACCCGACGGCAGTGAGACGCCGGAAGTGGCACCCGTTACTCCAATCCTCACCGGCGCTACTTGTCAAGGGCCCGCTTGAATGCGAGCATAGCTTCGGCACTCGGCAACATGTGTTCCTGCTCAGACGTCCATTCTAATGGCATGTCGCACTAGCCTCCACCTCAGGCAATTTCCAACCCACCGCGCATGGCCTTTGCTAGCAAGGCTTGCGGACCCGTGTCTACGGATGCAGCAGCAGACTCGACCCTAGTTGCCAGCTCGTCAGCCTTGACTAGCAGCATCTCGACACGTCGCACTATTTCAGCCTGCTCCTCAATACTGGGTACTGGCACGGGCAGCTGAGAGAGCTTGGTCTTGCTCAACGAAGCTAAGTTCACGGTCTGCTTGCCTTCCGCGAAAAAGTACGTCATGCCTACTGTGTTTCCGTACCATGAATAGAGGCGAGGCTGCATACGTGAATCATACAATCGTCCTCGAAACACGTGATTTTGATGAATGCACTCAGTGATCTGGCCTTCCCAGATCCACCCTCTGCCGAGCTTGTCGCGATCTCCCCCCTCATTGAAGAGCATGTCGCCCGATTGAAGTCGGAGAAGCCGGATCGTCTCTTCCGGAGCCATGATTGTCTTGATCTCGGACAGGTCCAACCAGCCCTTCTGGACGTTGGCGACTCTCAGATAGGGCACAGAGCGCAGCGGCCTGTCCGGTCGTCTTGTTGCACCTACCTGGATGCCCCCTTGTAGCTCTGCTACGTCCCCGAGCCTAAACCAGGACCATCCTTCGGGAGTATCCATAGCCGCTGCGATTGGGCGAGGTTTACCCGGAAGCTCGGGTCCGTGGCCAGGCTGCTGCCTTTGTTTTCGCCAATCGCTCGTCAGCCTGCCCTCACAAGCAGCCGCCAGAACAGCCTGTCGGAGCCTCTCGATAGCTCTCTGCGCTAATGAGAGGTGGGACTGCGCAGAGGCACTGACGCCGCGAGCCGTTTGCATCACAGCTGCTAGCCGTCGCTGCTCCTCTTTAGAGACCGGGAACGCAATTGGAAACGCCGAGAGTGCTTTCCAGTCCACCCTGGGAAGTTCCACCCCAGTTGACAATCGGTGAGCTCGATCAGCCACCCATAGTTGATTGAGGTAGTTAGCAATGAACTTGGCCTCGAGTCGATCTGTACCTCGGAACACCAGGAAGTCCGTAGAACAGATACCATCGAAACTCGGCTGAGCCACCTTATTTAGGTAAGGACGAAGCTTGCCGTATAGAACGTCGCCGGCGCGGAACTGAGTCTTCGTGCTCTTCACATCTGAACTGTGTCCTGAGCCGACAAGCTTCATCGTGTGGGCTTCCACGTGCTCAAGTCCTAGGTAGGTAGCTCGCGGGACGGCGGCCGGTTGAACCCGATCTCTTACCAGCTGAGCCACCTTGCCAAGAGTGGTCTCCAGCCACCCGTCGGGTACATTGAGCGAGTCCAAGCTCACCGCTGTTCTCCATTACCTTCAAGGAGTCGCTGTATGTCGCCCAAGTCATCAAGCGCCAGCTGCAACTCCTCCATCGCCTCGGTGATGAGTTCTTCGGGTTCGGCCAGATCGTCGGGGTCATCGAGTTCCTCATCGCGCAGCCACTTGAACGAGTCAAGCTTGTAGTGCTTGGCCTTGATCTCGTCCAACGTGAAGCTACGCCAGCGGTTCTCCTTGGAAGCGGCCTCCTTGCGCTTGGCTAGGCCGTTGGGGTCCGTACCGTAGCACTTCTCGAACTCATGGAAGTGCTCGGGTGCCAGTGGGCGTTCCTTTTTGGTGATCTTCGGTACGTTCGCCCGAGCGTCGTAAACCCAAGTCCGCTCAGTCGGCCGGCCTTTGGTAAAGAAAATGACGTTGGTCTTCGTGCCCTCGGTATAGGGGCTGAATGTGCCACGGGGGCAGCGCAGCACTGTATGAAGGTTGCAGTCCTCCGTCAGCACCTCGAAGACCTCGCCGGCCTGGTTAGCGAAGAGCACGTTGTCGGGCACAACCACCGCAGCTCGGCCACCGGGCTTCAGGATGGTCATGACGTGCTGGATGAAGTTGAGCTGCTTGTTGCTGGTGGCGATGACGAAGTCGTCCCGGTCGGGTGCCTGGTTGGCCCCTTTGGTCCCGAACGGCGGGTTGGTGAGGACAACGTCGAACCGCTGGCTCGTCGGCGTCTCGTAGATCGAGTCCCCGAGGGCGATATGCGGTTCCACCTGGTGGAGGTAAAGGTTCATAAGCGCAAGACGCCTCGGCCGCGGCACCAGCTCCTGGCCGAAGTAAGTCCTTTGACGAATACGCTTGGCCACGTCCCGGTCGAAGGCACCGCCCGTTTGCTCTTTCAGCCACTCGTAGGCGGCCACCAGGAATCCGCCTGTGCCACAGGCGGGGTCGGCAATGGTGAAGTCACGGGATGCCCTCGGGTCCGGTTGGATGCAGCGAACCATGGTCTGTATGAGCACCCGGGGGGTGAAGTACTGGCCCGCTCCCTTCTTTCCCTCCGCTGCAGCTTTCTCCAGCAGCCCCTCGAAGGCTGCTGCCTTGATGTCCACCTCTAGGCTGGTCCACTCGGTCTCGTCGATCAGGCCGATGAGCTTCTGGAGGTTGACCGGGTTGCCGAACCGGCTCTGGGCGCCCGCGTAGATGTCGCCCAGGATGCCCGGTTGCTTGCCGAGGATGTGTAAGCCCTCAACGTACTGGTCGAGCAGGTCGGTCCCGCTCTGCTTCCTCAGGTACTGCCAGTCCGTACGCTCGGGCAGATCGATGCCTCGCTCGTCTGCCATCTTTAGGAACAGCAAGTACGTCAGCTGTTCGATGTAGTCCCCGTAGTCGATACCGTCGTGGCGCAGCACGTGGCAGAAGCCCCAGAGTTTGCCGACAACGTCAGTCATGCTGCTACCAACTCCTCATTGAGATCCTGCATGAACTCTTCGAGCTGACCAGCGAATGCTTTGTTGGCCCGGCCCCAACCGCCGTGGTCCGAGAGCACCGGCACCAACTCAAAGTCCTCACGGTCGATCGACAGGTTGGCAACTAAGTGCTGACTTATGTACGCCAGCCATTTCTCTTGCTCGGGCGTGAGCGTGTGGCTGCGCTTGACGCGCTCCACAGCGGAATCGACTCTCTCTTCAGCGGTCATGATCGGAGAGCTCTTGACAGCCGCGCGCTTGACCATGGAGATGATGTCGACCAGCGCCTTCCTGCTCGATGCCTCATAGGCCCTTTGCAGGTTGGGCTCGGTAAAGTGCTCCGGCGCCTGGCTCAGCGCCTCCCGCAGGCCCTTGAGCGCTGTTGGGCTCCAGCCTTGGGGACGACGCATCAGGATCTGGATGGCTTCGATCTCGGCTTCGTGCTCACGGACGAAGTCCTCGAACACGGCGATGTAATCATCCGGCTTGTACTCCTTACCGGTGCCGGCACGTATCAGCCAACCCGAGGAGACGGTATCGGTCGCCGTCGTGGCCTCGATGAAGCGCGGGCGGGGGCGCGGGTAGATGGTGAGGAGCTTCTGGAAGTCAGCGTCCCGCAGCAGCCGCATGGTTCCCATGAAGTCGTGGCGCAAGTCCACCGGAAGGTCCTCAGCAAGCCGCCCTATATCGCCATCCGGTACGAAACGCTCGAACAGCTCTCGCGCCTCACCGGACATCTCTTTATCCACCCGCCGAAGGCGCTTCACGAGACGCCGGGTGTTGTAGTCGCGGTCCTGGTTGGCCCAGATCTCCTCGATGATCTCAGCGATGGTCTTGCCGTCGCCTTCGGGCTGCTCGATGGTCATGCCGGTGGTGCTACGGAAGTACTCAAGCAGACTGCCGTTGAAACAGTCGAAGACTGTGAAGTGCGACTTGTCCAGGTAGAGGTCGCCTCTTCGGGTACCACGGCCGAGCATCTGCTCGAAGAGGATGCGGGACTTGACCGGGCGGAGGAAGACCAGGAACTCCAGGTCAGGGATGTCGACGCCGGTGGTCATCAAGTCGACGGTTACCACGATGGCCGGGGTTTGGCGGTTGCGGAAGCGGCGGATCTCCTGGAGCGGGCGGTCAACGCGCCCGGTGACCTTGGCAACAAAGCCATCGCCGCGAGCGAAGAGGTCGCGGGCCTGCTTCACGAGCTGGTCGGCGTGGGAGGTGTGGGGCAGGTCGTTGACAGCGAAGATCAGGGTCTTGGGGAAGTGCCCCGTTACCCTTTCGTGCTCCTCGGCGTAGGCCTTCACCTCTTCGAGGATCTTGCGGTTGGAGTCAGGCACGGTGATCTGCCGTTCGACCGTGGTGGCGTCAAAGGCACGCTCGTCTTCGAGCAGGTCCAGCTGCCTTGTGCCGGTGTCTGGATCGACCTCGTCGACCTGCTCACCTTCTTTCAGGAAGACGCCGTTCAGGCGGACATCGGACTTGACTCGGACAACGTCGTAGTCGACCAGGTAGCCCTCGCGCACCGCCCGTTCGTAGTCGTAGCGGTAGACGAGGTTCTCGAAGTAGGCCATGGTGTGGGCGGCCGGCGTAGCGGTCAGGCCCACCTTGACGGCGTCAAAGTGGTCGAGGGTGCGTCGCCAGACTGACAGCTCCTTGGCTGAGTAGCCCCGGTGGCACTCATCGGCGATCACCAGGTCAAAGGCATGGATCGGGATATCCAGCTTGCCGGCCTCCTCGTCAACACCGTCCTCGCTGGGGCCGAATGACAGTACGGCCTCACGGCCGAGCAGGTTGATCGTCATGCGCTGGATGGTGCAGACGTAGACGAACGCGTCGCCGAGCTTCGGGCTCGTGAGCAGCCGGTTGGGCATGACGTTTGGATCAAACTTCCCGTCATCTTCGAGGTCATCGCGCTGGAAGCGCTGGGAGTAGACAGGGTAGACACGATCGAACTTGAGGCCGGGTTCAGCCTCGAAAGAGGCGAAGGCGCGCACGGCCTGGGCGGCCAAGGCCTTACGGTCAACCAGGAAGAGCACCCGCCGGGCTACACCCGACTTCATCAGCCGGTAGACCTCAGCCACCAGCGTGAGCGTCTTGCCCGTACCCGTGGCCATGGTGAGCAGCATGGTGCGCTTCCGGGCGGCAAGGGACTGCTCGATGGCGGTGTCGGCTTCCACCTGGTAAGGCCGCACCTGGTGGTGCCAGGGCAGCTCGGAGAGCCGGACAAGCTCGGCTTCGGGGTCCCGGCTGAGCAGCTCGCTCAGAGCACCCGGGGTATGGAAGGCCGAGACTCGACGGGAGCGGTTGTGCTCGTGACGGACATCGTGAAACCAAATCTCCTCGCCGTTGGTTGAGTAGAGGAACGGCACACCGAACTCGCCCTGGTAGCGCGGCAGCTGGTGGATGCCCCTCGCGTAGCGCTCGGCCTGGACGAGCACCCCTTGCGGCCCGAGGGTGAGCTTCTTGGCCTCGACCACGGCCCGTAGGCTGCCGTCATCGACGAGGGCGTAGTCGGCTGGCCCGTTCGAGGTGGCCAACTCGGTCAGGGCGGTCCGCTGCAGATGGACGGTGCTCTCACCTTCGCTATATGGCCGCACCTGCCAGCCGCTGGCAGTGAGCCGGGGATCGATGCGGTAGCTGCGGGTTGTGGCCTCCCGCTCAACTCTCTTCAATGCTCTTTCCTGTTATCTGGTGGCATTATACACTCCAGCCCACTGGTGTGACCAGGACAATCATGGCACGAGGTGTGACCCTCATTTGAATAGTCGGCATAGTGGCAGCACTGCTTCAGCAAATGCAGCGTCTCACCCACCACAAGAACAGTGGCGTCCGCCGGGGCTCCAGGCGCCCCCAAACAGGTAGTC
>JAKAWM010000149.1 GCA_021827285.1 Actinomycetes bacterium
TTGCTGGCCCAGCCGGGCACCTACCAGACGGTGCAAGCGGCGAGCGGTTTGTCCCTCCGGGTGGTCCCGGCCAGCCGGTACGAAGACCTTGATTTCAACGAGCGGGGGCGGCCGTTCTCTAACCCGGTGGTACGCCACGCCATCATGCTGGCCCTGGACCGTTCTTCCATGGCGGCGAGCGTTTTCGGGCCTTATGGCGCGGCCGCGGCGCCTGCCGGACCGGTCGAGGACCGGGCCTTCGTGCCCGGGGCGCCCGGGTACGCCGACGACGGTGCCGGCTACGACAAGGCTAGCCCGGCCGCGGCGCTGAGCCTGCTGACGAGCGCCGGGTACATCATGGCCGGCAACAGCCTGTACGCCCCCAACGGGTTCCCGGTCAGCCTGGCCCTCTCCGTGAACGAGGGTGACCCCGTGGCCCAACAGCTGGCTCAGGCCATCGTCGCCTCTTGTGCCGCCATCGGTATTACCGTCCACTTGGTCCCCGCGCCGCCTAGCGCCGGGCCGCTGTCAGGACGGGCAGGTGCCGCGCCGGGGCCGGGTTGGCAGATGGCCATCGAAGTGCGCAACATCCCCGCTTCGCCCGCGGCCCTGGCCAACCGCTATGTCGCGGGGGGGCCGGAGAACTTCGACGGGCTGGCGGACAAGGACATGGACGCCCTCTTGGAACATGCGGCCACGGCCAGCGGCACGCAGGCGGCGGCCCTGTACGGGCAGGTGGACGCCCGGGCGTGGGGCGACTTCGTGGACCTCCCATTGGTACCGGTGCCGGTCCTGGTCGCTTCCAATAGCCGCCTCCTCAATATGCAGACCGGCCCCTATTTCAGCCAGGTGGCCTGGGACGAGCAGGACTGGGGCTTTCAGGCGCCCTAACCTCGTGCCTGTGCGTTTCGTATCGCAGCTGTTCGACCCGGCCGCCTGGCGGGAGGTGGAGGGCTTCGAGCTCGAGGACGTGACCTACCACCGGGCCGTCGGGCAGGGGACGGTTCGCATCGCCATCGATCGCGCCGAGGTCCGCAACGCCTTCCGGCCCCAGACGGTGGATGAGCTCTACCTGGCTCTCGACCACGCCCGCCAGTCCCCCGATGTGGGCTGCGTACTGTTGACCGGGAACGGGCCCTCGCCCAAGGACGGCGGGTGGGCCTTTTGCTCGGGCGGCGACCAGCGGGTGCGGGGGTCGGCTGGGTACCATTACACCGGTCCGGGCACCGTGGACGATGAGGGGAAAGGGAAGGCCGCCGCGGCGCCAACTGGCCCGCTTCACGCCCGCGCTCCGGTCGCTGAGCGTGCCCGGCTGGGCCGGCTCCACATCCTTGAAGTGCAGCGGCTGATCCGGTTCATGCCCAAGGTGGTGATCGCCGTCGTCCCCGGCTGGGCGGCCGGGGGCGGCCACAGCCTCCACGTCGTGTGCGACCTGACCCTGGCCAGCGCTGAGCAGGCCCGGTTCCGCCAGACCGACGCCGATGTGGCCAGCTTCGACGGTGGTTTCGGCTCGGCCTACCTGGCCCGCCAGACGGGGCAGAAGCGGGCCCGCGAGGTGTTTTTTCTGGGTCGTACTTACGGGGCGCAAGAAGCCTACGAGATGGGGATGGTAAACGCAGTGGTACCCCATATCGCCCTGGAAAAAGTGGCCTTAGAATGGGCCAGCGAGATCAACCAGAAGAGCCCGACGTCAGTGAGGATGCTGAAGTACGCGTTCAACCTGGCGGACGACGGGCTGGTCGGCCAGCAGCTGTTTGCCGGGGAGGCAACCAGGCTGGCGTACATGACCGAAGAAGCAGCCGAAGGGCGCACTGCTTTCCTGCAGAAGCGGGCGCCTGACTGGTCGGCCTACCCCTGGTACTACTGAGGTGAGCTCGGCCGTCCGGCGTTCTCCTGTGTCGTGGGAGGCTGTGGTCGCGCTAGCCGCCCGTCCCCGGTTGTGGGTGGCGGCGCTGCGGGTCGGTCTGGCCATGGTGCCACCTGGGTGGTGGGGGCGTTGGCCGTTCCTGCCTCTTCCTACCCGCTCGTACCTTGATTTCCGCCTGCAGACCATGTTCGGGCCGGGCGGTGGGACGTTGAGCAGCCAAGACTTGCTGGGCTACTTGGAATGGTGCCAATGGGTGCGCTCTTCTACGCTAAGGTCGTCTCATGCCCGCAGTTACGAGTACCGCCAACGCGGGTAGCCCTTTTCCAATACCCGGAGCGCGGCGATAGGACCGGGCCATGTCACGAGCGCTCGTCCTAAACGCCAGCTACGAGCCGCTCTGTGTTGTGCCCACCCGCCGTGCCCTGCTCCTTGTCTTGCAGGCCAAGGCAGAGCTACTGACCGCCACCGGCCGTGTGTTCCACTCCGCTCGCATAGCCGTTGACGAGCCCTCTGTAGTGCGCCTCTCTTACTTCGTGCGGGTGCCCCATCAGGCGCACGTGGCGCTCAACCGGCGCGCCATTTTTGTCCGGGACGGGCACCGCTGCCAGTACTGCGGGGAGCAGGCCGAGAATGTAGACCACGTGGTCCCCCGCTCGCGGGGCGGGCTGCACACCTGGGACAACGTGGTGGCTGCCTGCCGGCGCTGCAACGCGCGCAAGCGCGACCACCTTTTGGAGGAGACGGGGATGCGCTTGCGCCGCCCCCCCCTGGCCCCCCGGGGCCGGGCCTGGGCGCTGGCCGCGCTGGGGGCCGTGCTGCCAGACTGGGAACCCTACTTGGGCTTACCAGCAGCGGCCATGGACAACGGCCACCGGGAGGGCTCCGTGGATGGCCACCTCGACGGACGTACCGGCAGCTTCGGGGGTAGCACAGTCGACGGCACTGTCAACGGCCACCTGGACGGCACTGTCGACGGCCATCTGGACGGCACTGTCGACGGCCATCTGGACGGCACTGTCGACGGCCATCTGGACGGCCGTGTGGTGAGCCTGGCCGCCACCGACGCGACCAAGGCTCGCTCTGCCTGACGTCTCTGGCGTGGAGCGCTGGGAGCTGAGGCGGGCGCGAGGCAAGGTAAGGGAGCTGCATGAGGGCTTGCCGGTCCGCCTGGCCACGGCGGCCCAGGTGGGCCGGTCGGTGACGTTCCTGGAGCCGGTCGACCGGGCCGTGGTCCTCGGTAGCAGCCAGCCACTGGCGCACGTGGATGCCAGCTTGTGCGCTGCCCGAGGCGTTGACGTCGTCCGGCGTAACAGCGGCGGGGGAGCGGTACTGGTCGAGCCCGGTTCGCTCCTGTGGGTCGATGTGGTGGTGCCCGCGGGTGATCCCTTGTGGTGCCCCGACGTGGGCCGGGCGGCGTGGTGGCTCGGCGATGTGTGGGCGGCCGCCTTGAGCGGGCTGGCCGCAGCCGGCGAGCCGCCCGTGCCCGGCGAGCCGCCCGTTCCCGGCGGGTTTGACGCGGGCGGCGGGTTTTCCGCGGCGGGCGAGCCGCCCGTGCCCCGCGGGCTTCCCGCGGCGGGCGAGCCGCCCGTTCCAGGCGGGTTTAACGCGGGAGGCGGGTTTTCCGTCTGGAGGGGACCGATGCGCCGTACCGAGTGGTCCGCCACCATCTGCTTTGCCGGGATTGGTGCGGGCGAGGTTGTCTCCATAAAGAGCGGAGCCAAGGTCGTGGGGGTTTCCCAGCGCCGTTCCCGTCAGGGGGCCGTTTTCCAGTGCGCCTGCCTGTTGCGGTGGGAGCCCACCAGTTTGGTTGAACTTCTGGCTCTGTCCGCAGCTGAGAGGACGCACGCCATCTCTGATCTGGCCGAGGTGGCCACGGGGATCGGCCACGAAATGGCAGGCAGGGCAGAGGCGGCGTTCGTCCAGAGCCTGCCATAAAGGGCTCTCGGCGCCGGCAAAGCGCGGTTCTGTTGATTCTGGTGGTCCGAAGTGCATTCCACGAGCACTTAGGACCACCAGTTTCACCTCTACCCGCCATTGACACTGCGCTGATCCCTTTTCCCCCTGCTGTCGCGTTGCCAGCCCGGTCCAACTGCCGCCTCATAGCCGGTTGCGTGTTCTTCGGCATGGAGAGTGGTTAGATGATGGCCAGGTGTGACATACGGGTAGAGAAGGTCATACCAGTGCGCACAGAGAGTACGCAGGCTCACGAGACCGTGAGCACAAGAGGTTTCGCGGGGAAGGCGGAACCGGGTGGGGCACCCGCAGGAGGGAGCGGGCGCCCGGGTGGCCGCGGCGGTGAAACCCGCCGGGACGGTGAGGGGTCCCGAGGTGGCAACGGTCGCCGAGGCGGGCCCCACCCGGGCCCAACAAGCACAGGCCCAACAAGCACGGGCCAAACAAGCCCGGACGCGGCGAGCCCGGACGCGGCGCGCAGGAGGCCAACGGCAACCGGCCCAACAAGCCCGGGCCCGGCGAGCGCCGGGCCAACGAGCACGGGCGGTCCAAGCGCGGGCCGGAGCCGCTCAGGAGGGGGCCGGGCCGGTGGCAGTACCAGACCGGCAGGCGTGGCCGTTCTCAGCTCCACCGGGCGGGTCGTCCTGGCCGACAAGGACATCGCCCATCGCTTGGGGCTCGAACCGATGGACCTCCTGGGCCAGGATCTTCTGCGTTTCGTGGACGAGCGCGAGCGCCCCGCCGCTCGCCAGGCTCTCCGGCGCGCGGGGCGCACGGGCCGGGTGCTGCCGGCCGTGTGGTGGGCCCAGGGAACAAGCGGGAGGCGGTTCCGGCTTGCCCTCCAGCCCTGGCAGCTGGTGGCGTCGGGATCCCCGGCGGGTGAGTACTCCTACCTGGTGACTGTCCGATCTCGGGCCAAGCCCAGCATGACCGAGGAACGCCAGGCGCTGCTGGCCGCCATGGCCGAGGAGTCCGAAGAGGCAATGATCTGTTCCGGCCAGGACGGGCTCATCCAGGTTTGGAACCGGGCGGCCGAGGAACTGTTCGGCTGGAATGCCAACCAGGCCGTCGGGGCCAGCGTTTCCATGCTCGTGCCCCCCGAACGGCAAGGCGAAGCCTCCGAGCTCTTGGCTCGGGCCTGGGCGGGCGAGGTGGTTTCGGGGGTGGAGACGGTTCGCACGGGCAAGGACGGGGCCCGCACGGAGGTGTCGATCAGCCTGGCACCGCTGCGGGACCGCTCCGGTCACGTGGCGGGAGTTTCGCAAGTGGTACGGGACATAACCAAGCAGAAGGCCCAGGAGCGGGCTCTGGCTTACCAGGCCCTGCACGATCCCCTGACCGGGTTGCCCAACCGCACCCTCCTTGAGGACCGTATGGCTCACGCCCTGGAACGTTGCCAGCGCAAACCAAGCAGCATCGGCGTCATTTTCTTCGACCTCGACCACTTGAAGACGGTGAACGACACGGCCGGCCATCAGGTGGGAGACGACGTCTTACGGGCAGTCGCCGGCCGGCTGCGCCAGTCCCTACGGACGGTGGACACGGTGGCCCGGATGGGCGGTGACGAATTCGTGGTGCTGTGCGAGGACATAAGCGAAGAAAGCCAGTTGGACACCATCGTCTCCCATGTGATGGCGGCCTTCTCGGAACCCGTTGTGCTGGCCGATCGGCAGGTTTGGGTCAGCATGAGCGCGGGGATGGTCCTGGGCGGCCCGTCCTCATCGGTGACCCAGCTCCTAAGTCAGGCCGATGCGGCGATGTACCAAGCCAAGGAGCGTGCCCGGGGGAGCGTCGCCCGCTATGACCCAAGTACCCGGACGCATCTGGAGAGAAAGGCCGAAGGCTCGCGCCTACTGCACCTGGCCTTGGAAGCTCGGCACTTCGTCCCCTACTACCAGCCGGTCGTAGACCTCCACACGGGGGCAACGGTCGGAGCGGAGGCGCTGGTGCGCTGGGAGGACCCGCTCCTCGGTATTAGCGAAGCCAAGGATTTCGTCCCCCTGGCCGAGGAACTGGGCCTGATTTCTGACATCGGCGAGGGTGTGCTTTGCAGTGCGGCCATGGAGATGGCAGGCTGGCGCGCCCATTCTCCCTCCTTCACGGTGGCGGTCAACGTGTCGGCGCTCCAGTTGCGGGGCGGGCGGCTCTTGTCGGTCGCTCACCACCTTATTGAGGCGGGAGCTGACCCAACTGCGGTCGTGCTCGAGATAACAGAATCCGCGCTGATGGAGGACGCCCCCGCCAGCGCTTCTGTGCTCAGCAAGCTGCGCGACCAGGGCTTTGGCATCGCCATAGACGATTTCGGGACGGGCTATAGCTCCCTCGCCTACCTGAAACGCCTACCAGCCACATCCATAAAAGTCGACCGGGTTTTCACGTCGCACCTGCCCGAGCCACAGGATCTCTCGGTGGTAATGGCCATCTTGGCCATCGCTGACTCCTACGGGCTATCGGTGGTCGCCGAAGGCATAGAGACGGCGGAGCAGGCTTCCATCCTCCGAGAGCTCGGGTGCCCGCAGGGCCAGGGCTATTTCTTCGGTAGGCCAGTACCGGCCGCCGAATTCGGCCGAGCCTTCGAGTTGAGCATCGACGTGCGTACCCACAGCACCGGGGAGGCGGTGGGGGTGAAGGGGCCGGCTTGAACCGAGCCCACGGCCCTGGCCCACCGGGACAGTAGCATCATTTTGCAATGGCAGCCGATCCCCTTCGCTGGCGTACCCGGGCTAACCGCAGGCGGGCCGTGTCCCTGGTGGCGGCCTCCTCAGTACCTCTGGGGCTGGCGGTCGGCCTGCTCATCTGGTTTTACGAGGGATGGGCCGCCGGTCTGGGCTGCTTCGTCGGGGCGAGCGTCATCCTGGCGGTGGCCATGTGGTGGACCGCCGAGCCCTTGGCCCGCAGGGCGGTGGGGGGCCGTCCGGCTGACCCCGCCGTCAAGTCCCACGCCCGCCTCATCAACCTGGTCGACGGGTTGTGTGCCACGGTGGGTGTCCGCCAGCCGGAGGTCAGGGTGCGCGACGCCGATGGCCTCAATGCCGCCGCTTGCGGTCGGCGCCGCCGGACGGCCACCTTGGTAGCGACGAGAGGGCTTCTCGACGAGCTGACCCGGGTCGAGCTCGAGGGCGTGGTGGCCCAGCTGCTGACCCGCATCCGTACCTACGACATCCTCCCTGCGACGGTGACGGTGGCGACATTGAGAT
>JAKAWM010000150.1 GCA_021827285.1 Actinomycetes bacterium
TTCCGATCTCCCGTAACCCTCCTTCGATCGCTAGGAGATGCTTGTCGCTCCCAAGCCGGTGAAGCACGTCGAGCACCTCCTCCTCGCTGGCTTCGGGCCGGCCCACCAAAATGTTGTCCAGCACGGTGCCCCGGAAAAGGAAGCCCTCCTGGGGGACAACGACCACCCGGTGGCGCAAGTCCTGGAGGCTGGCTTGGCGCAGGTCCACTCCGCCCAAGCTCACCGAGCCGACCGTGGGGTCGTAAAGACGTCCCATCAACTTGGCCAAGGTCGATTTGCCCGCCCCCGTGGGGCCGACGAGGACAAGGTGCTCTCCGGGCTCCACCGCAAGGTCGATATCGAGGAGGGCGGCGGCGGCCCTTTCACGATCTTGGCGGGCACCACCAGGGTCCTGGCCATGACCCGCGCCCCTGAGGTCACCCCCCGCCAGGTCTCCAAGGTCGGCATCGTCAGGCTCACGAACCAGGCCCAGTCCACTGACGGTGCCGGCCGGAGGCCGGTAGGTGAAGGTCACCTTAGAAAGGCGAAGCGTGCCGCGCTCAGGGAGCGCCACGGGGTCGGTCGGGTCTCTCATAGCCGGCTGTGCCCCAAGGAGCGTGAAGACGGTGCCCAGCGCCGCGCCCGAGGACTGGAGCAGGTCGAACAGCTGGCTCACGCTGTTCACGGCACCGAAAAGGTTGGATGTGTAAAGGACAAACGCCGCCACCGCGCCAACGGTGGTCAGGCCCAAGTGCACGAGGAAGCCGCCTATGACAAGGAGCAGGGCGGTCGTGACCACCCCGGTCCCCTCGACCTTGGGAAAAAAGAAGGTGGCGATACGCGCCGTCTCCAGCGTGGCCTCTAGCTGTTGGGTGTTGCGCCGGCGGAACACGTGCTCCATCCGGCGTTCCTGGCGGAAGGCCTGGACCACCCGCACACCGGCCAGGCCCTCGTCCAAGGTGGCCAGCGTGTCGCCGATCCGCAATCGCACGGCTGTGTACGCTCGGGACGACCGGGCCCGGTAACGGGCGGCAGCATAGAGGACGGGCGCCAGGCAAACCAGCGTGACGCCAAACAGCACCGGGGACATGACCAGCAAGACAACAAGCGACGTGAAAAACAGGCCCACGCTGGTGAGGAAGCTCCCGATGCCGCTTTGGACCAGCGATTCGAGCACATCGATGTCCGCGGTCATACGCGACAGCAACTGGGCCGAGCTCTCGGAGTCGAAGAACTCGAGAGGTTGGGCCAGTAGGTGCTTGAACACCCGCTTTCGCAGGTCGTTCAAAACCAGCTCGCCGATCCCAGAGAACATGCGGGTCTGGACGCGGGTGAAGGCGAAGTAGGCGACCGCCACCGCGAGGTAGGCCAACCCCGCTCCCTCGATGACGCGAAGGTCGTGATGGTGGACCAACCCGTGGTTGATGGCGTAGCTGACCAGCGCAGGCCCGGCCAGTGTGGAGGCCAAAGAGCCCAGCAGCGTGGCGAACGCCCATCCCAGCGGGCGCCGGTAAGGCCGGAGCATTGCCAGTGCCGGCCGCAGTACGGGGACCGAGGGCACGGTCTCTGGTTCGTTCACGCGGCCGGGCCCTCCCTGCCGGGGGGAGAGCCGGCTCCTGCCAACACGTCCAGGTAACGAGGGCAGTCCCGAACCAGCTCGGCGTGGGTGCCGCTCGCCACCACCGCTCCCCCGTCTACCAGCAGCACCCGGTCGGCACTGGCTACCGTCGCCGGCCGGTGAGAAACGATGATCGTGGTGCGGTCGCGCCGGGAACGTTCCAGAGCTTGGACGATGGCGCGCTCGGTGGCCGCGTCGATAGCAGACGTCGCGTCATCCAGTACCAGCACGCGGGGTTCGGCGAGCAGGGCTCGGGCCAGGGCCAGGCGCTGGCGCTGCCCTCCGGATAGCGATAGGCCCCTTTCGCCAACGACGGTGTCGAGCCCATCAGCCAGTTCGCCCACAAAATCGCTCGCCTGCGCCATGTCCAGCGCGGCCATCACGTCGGCCTCGGAAAGATCGGTGCGGCCCAGGCAGAGGTTGGCCCGCACGCTGTCTTCGAAGAGGAAGTTTTCCTCGAACACGACCGCCACTTGGGCGCGGAGCTGTTTCAGGGACAGGTGGCGCAGGTCGGCCCCGTCCAGGCAGACCGAGCCGGCCTGGGGGTCATAGAGGCGGGACAGGAGGGCCAATAACGTGCTCTTGCCGCTTCCCGTCGGCCCGACGACGGCCACCACCTCACCCCCCTTGATGGAAAGGTCCAGCCCATCAAAGACTGGCTGCGCCGCGCCGGGATAGGTGAACTTAACCCCCTCGAAACGGATCTGCCCATTTCCAGGTCCGAGAGGCATAGCCGAGGGGGGGTCAGCTATGGCCGGTGCCCGGCGCAGGACGGACCGGATGCGATGCGACGACACCACCGCCCGTTGGGCCAGCACCACATAGCCACCCACCGACTGGACCGAAGGAGCGACCAGGGCCACGTAGGCGTTGAAGGCGAGGAGCGTCCCCACCGTTAGCTTGTGGTGGAGGACGAGGTCGCCCCCCAGGGTGTTGAGCACGACCAGTTCGAGGAGCGGCACCACGCTCATGACGGGCACGAAGCGAGTGCGCAAAGCCACCACGTCCAATGCCTTGGCCCGGACCCGGTCTGCCTGGTCGCCCAGGCGCCGTTCCAGGAGGGACTCGCTGCCGAACCCCTTTACCGCCCGGATACCGGCCGTGGCCTCCTCCACCACCCCGGCCAGGTTGCCCCGCTCGATCTGCAGTTCAGCCACCGAAGCCCGGACCCGGGTGGCAAAGGCTTTGGAACACACCGCCACGAAGGGCAAACCGGCCAAGGTCATCGCTCCTAGCAACGGGCTGGTCAGCACCAGCACGACGGCGACAGCCACCAGCACGATGATGTTGGAGCTCCACCAGGGGCTGGACGAGACGAAGGCCTGGATCTGGAACAGGTCACTGGTCACCCGGGAGAGCAGCTGGCCCCGGTTGACCCGGTCGTGGTAGGCGACTTCAAGCCTGAGGAGCTTGGCAAAGAAGTGCTGCCGCAGCTCCGCCTCGAGCCGGCGGGAAGCCACGGCGTTCATCCAGCGCCGCACCCCAGAGGCAGACGCCTGGACCAAGCCCAGGATGGCGATGAGGACGGCGAAGACAACCATCCGCCTTTCGTTATGACCCAAGATGCCGGCGTCCACCGCCCGGCCCAGCAGCTCGGGGACGGCCACCACGCAACCGGTCCAGACGAATGCCGCGCCGAAAGACGCTCCCAACGTCACCCAGTTGCCGCCGATCGAGCGCACAAGGAAGCCCCATCCCTCCCGGGCGGCTCTGCTGCTGGCTGACGTTACCGGTTGGCGCAGGACGGAGGACGAAGGGTAGGCGCGCGACACGATAGGTTTCAGTGGTCTGAACCCAAGGTAGCCCGAAGCTGACGAGGTCCGGGGGGATTTACCGCCCCGGCGGTCTGGCGAGACGGCGGTCCGCAGTGGTCCGAACCGGGGCAGCCACCTCGCAGTAACCTGAGCTACCTACGGCTCGGCCACCTGGATGGGTGGCATAGCAGCCCCCTCCGGACCATTCGTGGCGTTGTACCATCTCTGCTCAGACCAGCCGGGTGCCTTATCCCGGCCGCTTCTCCTCGCCTACTGGGCGAGCGCCCAAGGGGCCTATTCTTCGACGCCTCTCCAAGACCAAGGTGCTCCCGGAAGAGGTAGACCGACCAACCCCACTAGGTAGGAGAGGATGGTGGTGACATGCCCACCGTCATCAACGACAAGCTCATTTCCTGGGCCAGCGAGATCGACCCGGAAACCCTACGCCAGGCCGAGAAGGCGGCGCGGCTCGGCATCGTCGAAGGCCACGTGGCGCTCATGCCCGACGCCCACGTCGGTATCGGCGCCACCGTTGGCTCGGTCATCCCCACCAAGGGAGCTGTCATCCCCGCGGCCGTCGGCGTCGACATCGGCTGCGGCATGGTCGCCGCCGAGCTGGACGTCACAGAGGACCAGCTCCCTGATGACCTCCAGCCGCTCCTTACCCGTATCGAGGCGGCCATCCCGGCCGGGGTGGGCCAAGGCCACCACGAGGTGGCCAAGGCCGCAGAACGCTGGCTGGCCGGCCACCGGCCCGCGACCGAGCTGGCCGCCGACCGGGTGGCCAAGGCGGCCCGCCAGTTCGGCACCCTCGGCTCGGGCAACCACTTTTTCGAGCTCTGCGTGGACGAGCGGGGCCGCTGCTGGGTGGTACTGCACTCAGGCAGCCGAGGCATCGGCAACCAGCTGGCTCAGGCCCACATCGCCAGGGCTCGCAAGTTGGCCAAGGATGCCATGATCCAGCTAGAAGACCCGGACCTGGCGTACTTCGTCCAGGGGGCTCCAGAGTTCAACACCTACATCGCCGACATGCTCTGGGCCCAGGGCTACGCCCGGGCCAACCGGGACGAGATGATGGACAACGCCATGCGCGAGGTCTTCGCCTTCCTCGGCTTCGGCCAGGAGACCCGGCGCATCAACTGCCATCACAATTTCACCCAACTAGAGGTCCACGACGGCCGGCAGCTCTGGGTCACGCGAAAGGGCGCCATCAAAGCCGACCGGGGCGACCTCGGTGTCATTCCAGGATCGATGGGGACGCGGAGCTACATCGTGGCCGGCAAGGGCAACCCGGCCAGCTGGATGTCGTGCTCGCACGGTGCCGGCCGCCGGCACAGCCGCACCCAGGCCAAGAAGCTCTACACGAGCGCCGACCTGGCCCAGCAAATGAAGGGCAAGGTATGGCTGTCCGACCGGGCTGCGGCTTTGGTGGACGAGATACCTTCTGCATACAAGGACATCGACCAGGTCATGGCCGACCAGGCCGACCTCGTCGAAGTCCTGCACACCCTGCACCAGGTCCTCAACTACAAGGGGACCTGAAGCACCGGACTTTCCGGCAGCGGACGCCTCGGCAGCGGGTACCCGGGAAGCGGGGTTGGGAAGCGGGTGCCCGGGAAGCCGGTGCCCCGGAACCGGGGCATAAAAGCATTGCCGCCGCGGCACAAAGTCCTCGCTACTGCGCAGGCTGGCTCGTCTGACAATCTTCCTGACCCCAGGTTCCAACCCTCTTAGCCCGAGCCTCCCATCCGGGACGGACGCCTTCTCGGTGCGGCGGAAATTCGCGGTCCCTCAGATGAACGCACGGGCCCAGGCAAAACCCCAACCTGAGCGCGGGTATGGCAGAGCGGGGAACCAAACTCGCCGCCCTCTGCGTTCAAGCATTGATGGGATCCTGGCGCCGCGCAAGGGCGCTTGGCACGGCCTGTTGTGCTACATCATTGGCCGCCATGTCCTGGTCTCTTGCCACGACACCGGGCCGGGCTTTAGCCCGATCGGCCACGAGCAGCCCTCTGTGGACGACCACGACTACGGCTTCGGTGCCTTCGCTGCCGCTCGACATCGTCTCCCAGCAGACCGCCAGGATCCCTCCACCGATCGCTGTGGCCTCTTCGGGCCCAGCGACCGGCCAGATAGGGCTCGTATTCACGTCCCGGCAAATAGGCTTCCTGGCCGCGGTGCCCGAACCTCAGGCCTCGGGCTATGCCAGCGGGGCGACAAGCGAGCTGGAGCGCACCACCGACGGCGGGGTGAGTTGGGCAACAGTCTGGCGGGGCCGGGACATAGTGCTCCACTGGGCGGGGAGGATCGGTGGCTCCGTGGCCGCGGCGGGTATAGGGCCCCGAGGCCCGCTCCTGGTGGAAAGTGCCGACAATGGGGCCATCTGGAGCCAGGTCCCGGTCGTGCTCACTCTCCCTTCGGTTTCCCCCCAGGCAGCTCAAAACGGCGGTGCCGAGTGGTACTGGGCCACCTCGACGCTGTACTTCCTCAACCGGCAGGTCGGTTTCGCATTCCCCGACGCCATGTACGGCCAAGACGCAGCCTGGCCCGCGGTGCTCTTCCGCACCAGCGACGGGGGGCGGCGCTGGTCTGCGATAGCCCTCCCGGGCGGATCGCCCAGCGGCGGGCTCGTCTTCGTCGACGGCACCCACGGCTTTGTCACCGGCCTAAGCGCTTTGACGGCCAGCGGTTCGCTGCGTCCCGGCTGCACCAGCCGCATCTGGGAGACAGCCGACGCCGGGACCAGCTGGCGAGCGGTGCCTGGGACCTGCGCCGGCTACCTGCTCACGTCGCTCTCCTTCCCGACGCCTGAACGGGGCTACGCCGGCGGAGGCAACTACGCCAAGTCCAGCCAAGTGCCCCAACTGGCAGTACTGGCGACGGCCGACGGCGGCCGCCGCTGGTCCCAGGTGTTTGCCACGCCCAAGCACCCGGCCGGGCCCGGCGGGGAGCACGCCCTGGAGGACCTCTCCCCTGGGGAACATCGAGCCCGGGTGCGGAATGGCAAGGGCGGCAGAGAGCGGATTGTGCCCATCTCTGAACGCTTTTTTGCCAGTGTGACCGCGTAGCTGGCTGACGAGTGGCCCGAGCCCAGCATAGGACCGTTGTTCGTCGTGCTGAAGGGGAGCCACCGTGGCTGCTAGGGGCGCTGGTCGAAGCCGAGTGCGCCGCCCGCGACGCCCCAAGGCCGCCGCCCGGTTGAAAGCAGCCTACTTCCTGGTGAAGAAGTCTTTCCAAAGCTTCGACATTTCCGCTTCGGCCATCCCCAGGCCAACGCTCGAGTACCTGGCCGACAACGTGGCCGACCGGCGGGTCGCCTGCGTCGCGACGGTCCGGCAGAGCGAGCCGTCCCCGGCACTTGAGCTGATCGGGGCGCTGCACGCGCGCCGGGTCGCCGAGGTGATCGAGGTACGGCGGCTCGCCGAGCCCGACATCGCCACTATGGCCGCCGCCTGCCTGGATCAGGACCCGGTCCCTGGCGCCGTGCTCACCCGGTTGCTGGCGAACTGCGACGGGCTGCCGTTCGCGGTGGAGGAGATTCTGACGGCCGCGGTCTCCTCGGGGGAGCTTGCGCGCACCGAGACCGGCTGGCAGGTCAACAAGGAGATCACCACCGGCCTGCCGCCGTCGATCGTCAGCT
>JAKAWM010000151.1:0-1590 GCA_021827285.1 Actinomycetes bacterium
GCCGACGCCAGCACCTGGTTAACGGCTGGTACTGGGCGGACAAGATCTCCCGCAACCGCCAACGTGACCAAGACACGGACCGTGCCCTGGGGGCCGCCGGTTGGCTGGCGGTACGGGTTTGGGAGCACGACATCGACGCCGGCCAGCCCGCCCTGGCCGGCTTGGCTGCGAGGTTGGCTGACGTCGTTAGGAGCCGGCAGCCAGGCGGCTCACGCCGGGGGGCCGCTGGCTAGGCGGATCAGGGCTCGGTGGGACTGGCCGTTGGGGCCAACCCAGCCCAACTCCACCTGGTCACCTGGTTGGTGGGGCACCAGCAGATGGGTCAGTTGGGACCCCGAGCTCACAGTGTGGCCGGCGAACGAGGTAATGACGCTGCCGCCACTGAGGCCGGCCAGCGCCGCCGGCCCACCGTTCACGACACTGGCTATGTCGGCACCGGCCACGTTCGGGTACCCGGTACCGTTCCCGGGGAACTGCGAGTACCCGGGGAAGTCAGGAAAGCCAGGCACAGTCGGGAAGCCGGGGAAGTTGCCCTGGCTCTGGCTCTGTGAGGGCGCCACCCCTACGCCGATGAAGGCGGTCGGCCCGACATGGATGTACGAGGTGCCTTGGCCAGCATCGACCTGGCGGGCGATGGCTAGTGCCTTGTTGATGGGGATGGCGAAGCCCTGGTTGCCTTGGGTCTGAAAGGCGAAGCCCGTCGAAGCGGCCGTGTCCATCCCGACGACCTCCCCAGATGCATTGACGAGAGGGCCGCCCGAGTCACCCGACTGGATGTTGGCGTTGGTCTCGATCAACCCTGTGAGCTGCTCACTCGTGTTGTCAAGCTGGTCGGAGGCAGTGATCGACTGGCCGACCGCCAGGACCGAGCCACCGGCGCTGGTGGGTGTACCCCCAACTCCGCCGGCGTTGCCTATCGCCACGACCGCCTCGCCGACCGAAACCTTAGACGAGTCCCCCAGCTTGGCCGCGGCCAAACCGGAGGCACCCTGCAATTGCAGCACGGCAACGTCGTGAGTGCTGTCATAACCAACCACCTTGGCGGTGTAGGTCTTGCCGTTGCCGACGTCGGTAACGCTTATCCCAGTCGCTTGGTTTATGACGTGGTTGTTGGTGAGCACCTCACCGTTCGAGGTGAGCACGATCCCGGTCCCGGCCCCCGAGACGCCAGGGCTGTAGCCGTAGCTCAGGTTGATGTCGACGATGGCAGGGATCACTTTCGCGGCTATGGCCGACACGTCTGACGGCCCGCCACTGGCATCGTACGGACCGGTAGAAGGGGAAATAGGGTACCCCGAGATGCCGGAGTTACCCGGCGACACCCCACCCGAGCCGTTGGATGGCCCAGGACCTCCACTGGTGCCGGGCGTCGTGGTACCACCGGCCGCGGCGTTGGCCGGCTGCGCTGATGGCCAGATAACCCGGCTGACACCTGCTCCCGCCACCGCGGCAGCCATGACGACCAGCACGGCGGCAGCCGAACGCAGACCCCTCTGGTGGCCTCGGCGCGGGCTGTGAGCGTATTCGCTGCCAACTTGAGCCTGGTCTGGCGGGGGGGGCGGCCCGACAGGCTGCCCGAAGGCCGGTGCA
>JAKAWM010000151.1:1600-6983 GCA_021827285.1 Actinomycetes bacterium
GTAGGGCGGTACGTAGGGCAGGCTGTAGGGCGCGGGAGGAGGGCCAGCTGGTCCGCTTGGCCAAGCGCCTTGCCCGCTCGTGTCCTGATCGCTCATGGGTACCTCCCGTTCTACTCACTAAGTCGTCGTTTCCTGGTACCCAGTAAAGGCACGCTTCCTGTGAGCTGCCTGAACCGGTGCTGAGACCTGCCAGAAGCCCCATGAGCGCGCTAAGCCAAACCCCCTGTCACTGACCTCCGCGACCGCAACCGTTACCCCTATGATTGCGCCACGACCAGGAACGCACATGGTGCCTTCGTCTAGCCAGGCGGCCGTCGTGAGCCGGACGGCGACCCGGCCAAGAGCGAGGTGGCTGAGGGCGGCTATCCCAGGTATCGCGGTGGTCGCCGCAGGGTGCGGGGGCGGTCACAGCAGCGCTCAGTCTACGTCGCCTCCTTCGACCCCGGCTCACTCCGCCCCAGCTGGCTCTGCTCTCGCGTCGACCGGCACCTCGTGCAACTACCCGTCCAAGTTCTCCAATGTTTCAGGCACGCCCAAGGTGGCAGAGCCGCCATCTCTGGTATCGGTAAGCCTGGCACCACAGAAGACCGGGCTCCTCGTCACTTACACTTTTGGCAAGCCTTTGGAGCTGGCTCCCGAAGGGGTGTACTTCTCTTGGACCGTGTACATCTTTCGCCACCGCAGCGACGCCAGCCATTACAACAGCGGCGTGAGCCTTCAGATCCAGGACCGCGGCGCCGGCTGGGAGCCGTCGGGCTGGACTGTCCTGGTCGGTAGCCCCAACGGCAACGCCACGGTGGCAGGCGGTATTTCTACGGACTCGAAGCTCGACCAGATCCAGATGCTCTTCCCCTCCGGCAAGATTGACCTCAGGCCGCCTTTTTACTGGTTCGCCAGCGAAGAGGTCTACCGGGCGTACATGCCTGAAAAAAGCAAGTCAGACCCGCAAAACTATTATGTCAATGGGGCGCTCACGACGGACTGTCCGGGCGGCGTGAGGCACGACCCTCAAAGTCTCCCCAACCTGTCGCGGCTTCTTTTCGCCGCTCGGTAGAGGTCCGTGAAAACAAGAGGAGCCCGGGCATACTGGGACGGCGCGGCCCAGAGTGCAGCGGCTTGGTACGTGTCTACAGGCCATGAGCACGAAACCGAAGAGTTTTTCCAGCAGGGCGCGGCCGAGACAGACACCTTTTTGTCGTTCTGCAGGGTTGTGCCTAGCCCAGACGCCAGCGTTCTCGAAGTGGGCTGTGGCGTCGGCCGCATGACTCGCCGGCTGGCCCAGCTGTTCGGCAAAGTGATCGCGCTCGACATAAGCGAGGAGATGTTGCGACGCTGCCGCGACAACCTCTCGTCATTTGGCAATGTCGAGTACAGGCTGGTCGAAGGGGACGGCACCCTGGGCGGTCTCGGGGAGGGCGCAGTCGATGTGGTCTTTTCCTATGTCACTTTCCAACATGTCCCTACCGCGCTGGCCCAGTTGCGTTACTTCGAGAACTGCGCCCGTGCCCTGCGCCCCGGGGGCAAAATGGCTGTCCAGATCCGCTCTTCTTCAATGGGGGCCGCCCTACTGACGTACGCCGGCAACCTTGCCCACCTCCTGCACGGCCGGCGAACGCTCAGCCGGTCTTGGCGGGGGGCCCGGGTAAAGGCGAGCTTGGTAACCTCGGCACTACACGCCCAAGGCGTAGACGCCACGGTCTTGATCTGGCCACATCACCCCAGGTGGAGCCCCGCTCACTGCTGGGTCGTCGGGACCAAGAAGCCGTAGCGTCGTGACGCGCCTAGCAGGGGCCGTAGGCGCCATAGCACGGTTCCCACATCGCACTGGCCACGTCGGCTTCCAACTGCTCGTCACTGGCTCTGCGGCCTACCCCCTGGTCGCGCGCTTCCCGGGCGACCGCCACCGCGACCCGGTACGAGATGGTGCGGAGGTCGGCCAGGGCCGGGTACAAAGCCCCCCCTGCCAACCGGGCGGGCGCGACGGCGGACGCGAGCTCGGAAGCGGCCACCAAGAACATCTCGTCGGTCACCTCACGGGCACGGGCCACAACCGCTCCCAGGCCAATCCCAGGGAAAACAAATACGTTGTTGGCCTGGCCGACGAGCTTCGCGTCCCCGTCGCGCAGTGCCACCGGCGCAAAGGGGCTACCCGTTGCCACCAGGGCGCGGCCCTCGCTCCAGGCCAGAACGTCTTCAGGGGTCGCTTCTGCGTTGGCCGTAGGGTTGGACAGCGGCATGATCACGGGCATATCCACGCGGGCCGCCATTTGCCTTACGGCTGTTTCGCTGAAAGCGCCCGGGATGGCGCACGTGCCAATTAGGACGGTCGGAGAGACGTGACGCACGACATCTTCCAGCCCGTAGCTTCGCTCGGCGCTGAAACCGTAGCCGGACATCACATCGTCAGAGAGTGCAAACGGTTGCTTGTCGGGCTCCAAGCTCTCCCGCCCCTCGAAGACGAGCCCCCTAGAATCAACCATTATCACCGCCCTCGCGGCGCCCTCCTCGCTCGCTCCGTCCTTGCGCATGGCCGCCCGCACCAGCCGGGCTATACCGATCCCGGCCGCCCCCGCCCCCAAAAGAACCACTCGCTGGTCCGAGAGCCTCCCCCGGGTAAGGCCGAGCGCGGCGGTTATGCCCGCCAGGACAACGGCGGCCGTACCTTGAATGTCGTCATTGAAGCTGGCCAGGCGGTGCCGGTAGCGGTCCAGCAGCCTGATGGCATTGTGCTGCTTGAAGTCCTCCCACTGCAGCACCGCATGGGGGTATACATCGGTGACCGCCTCGACAAAGGCTTCAACAAAGGCATCGTAGGCACTACCCCGTAGGCGCGGCTTGGGGTACCCGAGGTAGAGAGGGTCGTTGAGCAGCGCCTCGTTGTCGGTGCCGCAGTCCAGGGAGACGGGCAGGGTCAGGTTCGGGTGGACCCCGGCTCCAGCCGTGTAGAGCGCAAGCTTGCCTATGGGTATGCCCATCCCGCCGGCGCCCTGGTCGCCCAGCCCGAGGATGCGCTCGTTATCCGTGACCACTATGAGCCTGACATCGGAGCGCCCACTGTTGCGCAATAGTTCCGGGATCCTGTCGATGTCTTCGGGGGTGACCCAGACGCCGCTCGGGCGCCGCACCACATGGCTGAACTCCCGGCAGGCCCGCCCCACAGTAGGGGTGTAAACGATGGGTGCGAGCTCCTCCAGGTGATCGACCAAAAGCCGGTAGTAAAGGGCCTCGTTGCGGTCGCACAACGCGGCCAACCCGATATACCTTTCGAGGTCGTCGGGCTTGCGGCGCAGGTGCTCGAGCTCCAGGTTGACCTGCTCCTCAATGGTGGCGACGCGCCAGGGCAGAAGACCTCGGAGGCCTAGCGCCTCCCGTTCCTCGTCGCTGAAGGCTATGTCTTTGTTGAGTTGCGACTGAGCCAGCAGGTCCTTGCCCCGCGGTAACCCTGGAGCAGCGCTTTGAATCATGCCCTTCCTCATTTCGGGATGGGAAGCCTCTGCCACCGGAGTACCAGTTGCCAACCGGCCACGGCTAGGGCCGGAGTGCCCTCCTTGCCAGTCGAAGGTGAGAGACCGGGGGCCCGGCCAGCTCTAAGGCTGACCAGCGCCCTTCAGTGCCTTTCCAAAGCAGCCCGCGGTGTCCCCAGGGCGATCACTAACCCGGCAACGACGAATGAGCCAGCCATCAGGGCAAAGGCCGCTGGGAAGCCAGCGGCATCGATCACCCAGCCGACCGCCGCAGTCCAGAGCGAACCCACCCCATAGGCGATGGCAAAAAAGGCGCCGAAGGCCGCCCGGGCGGCACCCTGGTCGGTCAGGTCTGAGAAGACCGCCTGCAGGAGCGGAGATTCAGCGTACGCGAGCAACCCTACAGTGATGCCGAAACCCGCCAGAAGAGCCAAGTTGCGACCGGCGTAGCCGAAGGCAACCAGGGCGACGGCCCCAGCGGCATAAGTGACAATGAGGGTGCGCCTCCGCCCGAAGCGGTCCGCCAGATGCCCCCCGACCAGCGGCCCGGCCACGCTGGCGGCCATGACCAGCGTAAAAAGCACCCCAACGGTGATTACCGGCAGGTGAAGACCGGAGCGCAAGTCGGCGGGGATGTAAGTGCTGAGGGTGCCCAGCCCGCGCCCACCAGCGGCAATAGTGGAAGCGGTCAGGACGGCGATCACCGGGCGCCGGGAAAGCAGTTGGCGCACCGACACGGCCTCGCCCTGCGCGGCCGGTTTGGCCGGCCCCGGAGCCTCGGAGGGCAGGCCGGCGCCCATCAGCAGTGCTCCTGCCCCCAAGGCGACCGACAGCGCCACCAACGCCCAGCGCCATCCAGCAGCGGCGATAACTGCCGAAACGAGCAGAGGGACGGTTACGGTACCCAGGCTCCCTCCCGCAGTATGCCAGCTGAGCACCGTCGCCCGCCGGGCAGGGAAACGCTCGGACAGGTAGGCGGAGCCGACCGGGTGCTGGGGCCAGCTCACTACCGCGCCCAGGACCCGGGCCCAGGCAAAAAGGGCGAAGCCCGGGGCGGCCGCCCCGAGCAGGGCCGAGACCGCCATACCAGCGTTCTGGGCCGACAGCACCAGGCGCGCCCGTGCTCGCCCCAGAAACCCGGCGGCACCCTGCAGCAGCCCGCCGACCACGCCAGCGCCAGTGAGCACCACCCCCAAGAGGGCATACGACAGGTGAAAACTGCTGACCACGAACGGGTACACCACCGCCAAGCCAGCGACGTAGAAATGTTGGACGGCGTGGCCCGCCGTCATGACCGCCAGCGCCCGAGTATCTCCAGGGTGCTGCAGGAGGCCCGGCCTGTGCCGGGTACTACCGTCTCCGTCCGGGTGCTCAGGTGCCGCACCGGTCCTGTCCGGGTGGGCAGGTGCGGCACCAGCTCTTTCGCCCATTGGGCAATTCTTCCAGGTGGTGTGCCAAGGGCGCAGCTCTTCTAGGTGGCGTGCCAAGGGTGCGGCCGAGCCGTCGGGCAACCGGGGTCGGGGCACCTGAGCCCTGCCGGCCGGGCTCCTGAGCCTTAATATCGGGCGCCCGGGTCTTTTCGCTCCCTACCAGTAGTACCAACGTCGCGGCCCGCTTCCGACGCGGAAGCCAAAACCAGCTAACCAGAACAACAGGAAGACTGCGGCCATAATCCAAAGGAAATGGACAGCAAAACCCAAGCCGAAAAATAGAAAGACCAGTAATAGGAAGAACAGGATAAATGCCATAATCGTCTCCTTCCGCTCCCCAATGACAACTCCTTGTGGACAGCCCGGGGCGACTGTTTCGAGAGGCGCCGACCCGGGCCTGGCGCCGGCTGACCAGCGCCACACGAAGAGCTCTCTAAAGTATCGGGCTCTCGTGCTCTTGGTAGATCCTCTCCCGGCCACCACCAGGTA
>JAKAWM010000152.1:0-1081 GCA_021827285.1 Actinomycetes bacterium
CGTGCTCGACCAGCCTCTGGCCCTGGTGGTGGGTTCAGAAGGGCCCGGCCTTTCCCGCCTGGCCCGGCAGCGCTGCGACTTGCTGGCCCGCATACACCAGACTGGCCCGCTCCAGTCACTGAACGTTGCCGCGGCTACCGCCGTGGCCTGCTTCGAGGTGGCCCGCCAGCGCCACGGCCCAGGCCGCTAAAGCTCTTTCGCCAGCACAACGAAATGCAAGTCTGGACGCTTGGGGATCCCGAAGCGCTCGTCGCCGTAGGGGAAGGGCTCCGTTCCGCCGGTGCGCTGGTAGCCGCGCCGTTCGTACCAGGCGATGAGCTCGTGCCGCTGGGCGATCACGCTCATGACCATGGTAGTAGATCCCCAATTCTCGCGGGCCATCTGCTCGGCCTTCTCCAAGATGGCCCTTCCTAAGCCTTGGCCTTGCTGGCGGGGGCGAACCGAGAACATCCCGAAGTATGCCTGTCCCTGCGGGAGCCGCTCGACGTGGCAGCAACCCGCTATCCCGGTCCCGTCCTCGGCCAGAATGATCATGCTCTCGCGCTTGGCCATCTTCGCCGCCACTTGTTCGGGGTCGGTTCGTTGGCCGTCAAGCAGGTCGGCCTCGGTCGTCCAACCCAAGCGGCTCACTTCCCCGCGATAAGCAGACTGGACCAGGTCAACCACCGCGGGCACGTCACCGGCTTGGGCCAGGCGGAACCAAACGGCCACGCCTGCGGTCACCCCGTCCTCGGGTCTTGGCTCGCGGGGCCCTCGGCCACTTCCGCCACGGCGGCCAGGACCGCCCCAGCGGCGTCGGGAAGGCAAATGAGGACGTCGGGGAGCCAGGGATCGGGCCGGTTATAGAGGAGGGCGGACCCGTCTATGCGGGAGGCGTGCAGGCCTGCGCTCTTGGCCACGGCCACCGGTGCCGCCGTGTCCCACTCGTACTGGCCGCCCGAGTGCAGGTAGACGTCCGCCTCCCCCCGCACGATGGCCATGACCTTGGCGCCCGCTGACCCCATGGGGACCAGGTCGGCACCCAGGGTGTGGGCGATCTGCTCGACCGACGCGGGTGGCATCGGGAGCCAGGATGATGGCC
>JAKAWM010000152.1:1091-6978 GCA_021827285.1 Actinomycetes bacterium
CCAGGCGCAACCGGCTCGGGGCCGGCCTGGTCACCTGAGGAGGCTCAGCCGTGGAGAACACCTTTGCCAGCGCCGGCAGGGCCACCGCCCCCGCCAAGGGCTGGCCGTTGAGGGCCAAGGCCACATGTACAGCCCAATCCTGGCGTCCCGGTTCGCCGAACTCCCTCGTCCCGTCGAGAGGGTCTATTATCCAAACCCGCTGGCGGCTCAGCCTTTGCGCTCCGTCCTTGCCCTCTTCAGAAAGGAGCCCGTCATGGGGGTAGCGTTCGCCGATGGCGGCGGCCAAGAGCTGGTGCGATCTGGTATCTCCCAGGTGCCTGGCTTCCTCGGGCGATAGCGAGGTGCCTATCTGCTCCCGGATGCCCAGGAGTAGCTGCCCAGCTTCATGGGCTAGACGGGCGGCGTCCATGTGGTCTGACCAAGAAATGACCTCGGCCGCCTTGTCTTGTTTACTCATTGACTTGTCTACCATCTACTGCGATGCAGGTGTACCTGGACGGGTGCTGAAGGGCGCCGACCTACCGAGGACTTGGCCCTTAGAGTTGAGGGCTTCGACTTCGTAGACACTGAAGGTACCATTCACGGCGAGGCGCGTCTCGAAGCCCGCCTTCTGCCCCCCGGCCACTACCGATAGGTTAGCGGTGCTCGTACCGGCCAGGACCTTCCAGGAGCTCACCTCGGTGGCGCCGTTCCAGCTGGCGTAGACAGCGGTGCCTCCTGGTTCAGACCGGGCGGCACCGTCAGGTGGAGTAACGGGCGCTCCCACCCAGTCGGCCACCGTCGCTCGATAGCTCAGGTCGGGGTCGGGGAACGAGGCGTTCATCAAGAGCTGGCCCGACCTCGAGTACTCGGAGAAATAGGGCTGCGAACCCCAACCGACGAAGACGTTGCCGTTGGCCAGGAGCTGCATGCTGCCCATGTAGTCGGCCGAGAAGCCCTTGGCGTAGGTGTACTGGGCCAGGACCGAGACGCTGTGGGTGGCCACATTGAGCTTGAGCTCCAGGCCGCGTGAGGGGCCAGCCGGAGCCAGGTACGTGCCCCCCCCGGTGATCTGGCAACAGCTGTCGTCGAACATGGTCACCACGCCACCGGGCTGCCACATCACATCGTGCTGGAACTGAAACGAGGCCGCCGGGGGGATCTTGAAGCTCGAGTGCCGCCCGCCGAGCTGCCATTGGATGGCCCCGGTCCGGGCGTCGACCATGTAGGCGGCCCACGTATTGCGCATTGAAACTAGGAAATGGCCCTGGCCCGCCAGGCTGATCGAGTTGACGTGGTAGGCGTCCCAGGGGAAGCCGTTGGTCGGCAAAGGGGCCTGGGTGTCGCTGAGCGGTATGTGATCAAGCGCGTCCCAGGTGTAGAGCAACCTGCCGGTGGTGATGTCGTACTCCTGGACGGCAGAGTCGTCCAACACGCCGCTCGATGAGCCGCCATACCTGGACAGGTTCATGGGCATGGCCTTGTTGGCTGTCACCCAGGCGTCGTTGCCGCTGATGATCAGTTCGTGGAGCGTGATGACCCAACCGTCTTGGCCCTTCAGGGTGGCCAAGGTCCGGTAGTGCTGGTCCACGATCACGTCTTCGCCGCTTTCAGTCTCGCCCGTGCTGGAAACCACCCCTTGCCACCAGGTGAGCACGGGTTGGCCCCGGTAGGCCTGGGCCGTGAGGTTGGAGGCGACGACGTCTGTGGGGAGGGGCTTGAACCAGACCGGCTGGAGCGAGTTGTCGAGGATGAGAGGGCCGCTCTGGCCCACGAGGGGGGGTGCGTTCACATTGAAGAAGTTCGCCACCATGATGTAGCCCGGGGCCAACTGGCCCTCCCGCGAGGTGCTGACGGCGCTCACCTTGGGCGGGTGCAAGCCGGGAGCGGACACGAAGCTGTATGCGCCCGCCGTCTTGTAGGCACCGATGGGTGCCCCCGGCCCTCCGGCCAGCGCGAAGTCAATGGCGGCAAAACAGGCGATGATGGCGATGGCGCTGACGGGGATGGCCACGCGGCGCCCCACTGGGGCCGGGACGTACCTACCGGTGAAAGCCAAGGTGGCGACCATGGCCAGGACCACGAACCCGGCCCCCACCAGGTAGGCAAGGCGGAAGCCGTCCGTCAGGGCCAGCGGCACCCCGACGTTGTGCCCGATGGCGCCGCTCGTTGTTTGGGTGGCCAGGGTCGCCAGCAGGGCCAGCCCGATGCCGGCGCCCACCTGGCGGGACGTATTGACAAGGCCCGAGGCCAGCCCCGCCTGGGCGGGGCCAGCGCCCTGGGTGGCGAAGATGGTCGACGGGACTACGGAAAGACCGATGCCCGCAGCCGTGAGGACGCCGGGCAGGACGATGTAACCTAGGGCGCTGCCGCTGGGACCGATGCGGGCCATGAGCAACATCCCGCTAGCCAGCAGGGCCAAGCCACCGCCCAGCACGTTGCGGACCCCGTAGCGGCTCACCAGCTTGCCTGCCTGCGAGGCGCCCAGCATGATCATGAGCGTCATGGGCAAGAAGGCCAGCCCCGCCTTCAGCGGGGACAGTCCAAGGACCTGCTGAAGGTAGAGCGAGCTCACGTACCACATGGCGAACAGCGAAGCGCTGAACAGCAGCACGATCAGGTTGGCCACCTTCAGCGCGCCGGTCAGTTGCCGGAGCGGCACCAATGGCGCTGAGGCGACCCGGTTTTCGATCCAGCCGAAGACGACCAGCAAGATGGCGCCCGCCACCATGGGGACGACGGCCTTGGGTGATGACCAGCCGTCCACGCCCGTGTCAACTATCCCATAGACGAGGACCAGTTGCCCGATGGTCAGGGTCAAGGCCCCAGCCGCATCGAACCTGGGCGCCGGCCCTGTTCTCCTGCGATCGGCCACTACTCTCAGGGCGACGAACGCGCCGGCCACTCCGATAGGCGGGTTGATGAGGAGGATCCAGCGCCAACTGAGCTCCTGGGTGATGACCCCGCCGAGCAAGGTCCCGGCCGCCCCGCCCAGACCGTTCATGGCGCCCCACAGTCCTATGGCCCGGTGCCTGGCCGGGCCCTCAGAGAACGCCGAGGTGATGATGGCCAGCGACCCGGCGGCCATTAGTGCCCCGCTGAAGCCCTGCAGGGCCCGCGCCACGATCAGCATCTGGTCGTTCAACGACAAACCACCAACCAAGGAGGTGAGTGCGAACAGCCCCAATGCGGTCACGAAGGTGCGGCGCTGGCCGAAGTGGTCGGTCGCTCGGCCCGCCAGCATCAAGAACCCGGCAAAGACGATGGCGTAGGCGTCCACCACCCACTGCAGGTCGTAGGTGGAGAAATTGAGGCTGGACTGGATGGACGGCAGGGCGACGTTGACGATCGAGAGGTCGAGGATCACCATGAACTGAGCGGCGCAGGTAACGGCCAGCAACCATCCCTGGCCAAGCGGCCTTGGCCCTACGGGCACCGGGCTCGCCCGGCCATCCCCTGCCGGTGCCGGTCGGGCCGGCACTTGCTTCATGGTTTGCCTCACCGGCCCCGACGACGCGCCCTGCCCCTAGCAGGCCGTCACTGGTCCTCGCGCCACTTCCTGACCGCCTCCATGCTCAAATCGACGATCTTTAGGATGTACCCATTGGTGTCGTTGACGTGAGGCAAGGGGGCTTCTGGTACCGGCACCTCCAAGAAGGCGCACAGAGGCCCCCAGCCATCGGCCGGTGACCATACCAAAAGGCGCTCGGCCGGGACCGTTGCTATGACCTCCTGGTTGTAACGTTCCATGGCTCTTGCCATGGTCCCCGTGCCCGCACCTTCGAACTCGTCAGCCAGGAGCCCGCTCTTTTCCCACATGGACTTCATGAGGGCGGTGTAGTTTGCCCACCGGGCATCAACGTGCCCCCAGGCCTCGGACATGTCGTGGACTAGGCAGTCACCGTAAAAGGTCCCCCAGATGGTGTCGCCCATGCTCCGCTCCCACGACTCTGCATTACGAACACTGAGGAGCACCTTGGCGTCGGGGTACGCTTCCATGAGGTCCTTGTAGAAAAAGGCGCCCGGCCAATCGACGGTGGCCTCGAACCCCCCGAAGATCTCGTCCCACTGCTTCCGGCCGAGGAAAGCCTCGTGCCAGCGGGGAACAGTGTCCAGGTCTCCCATCACGTTGGCCATGTGGTAGCACGGGGACAGGCCCAACATTTCCAAGGCGATCTTCTGTGTCATGGTCGCCGTTCGGGGCAAGCCAGCACCGATGACCCTCATCGCAATTCTCCCTTCTCTGGTGGCGGGGCTTGTCACAACCCTAACCCTGGGCACCCTCGCATCGGTCCGGGTTTACGACCAACTTCTCAAGTTCATATCGTTTTCTTAGTGGGAGGGCGACCAATTTGGGAGGGTGGGTTTACTGACTGCCTGTTAGGCACCCCTGCCTCGAGGCCTTCACCACGACTTAGTTTCTCAGAGGCACGGTACATATGGTTAGGGACGGAAGGCCCTTTTCTTCTGTTCCTCAGCCTCTAACGAGTGGGGAGCCCCCCGACCTGGCCGAGCCTGAAGTTCAAGGCTGGGACCTTTCGGGAGGGCACGGGCGCCTCTCGGTCCGGATGATCAGAAGAGGCCCTAGCCCGGCTGGATCTTGCGGGGTGGAGTAAGGACCACGGCCGTGGTGCTCGAGCCTTCCCAGGTGTCTCGCCGCAGCAAGTACCCGCCTACATTTTCCCTCGTCACGTACTTGTGACCGGTATCCGCGTCAAAAGGCAGGATGAGGCCGCCCGATATGTTGTAAATGAACAGTTCGAATATGGGTACAAACCCCTGCAGGTACGCCTGCTCGTCAATAGTGAAAGCCAGTGCCCCTCTGCTCACGGCGGTCAGCACCGGTTGGGAGATGTCGAAAGCGGCCGCTTGGGCGCCTTGGCTGGTCCAGGCGAGCTTTTCTGCCGTCTTGGCCAGCGCCGCCCCGCTGTGGCCGGAGCTGGTGAAAATGAACCGGACATCGCGATGGGCCATGTACCAATCCTCGATGCGGCTGGCTGCTTGCTGCGGGTCGGTACCGATCGTTACCCGGGCCATGTGGGCTCCAACGGTCTCGAAAACGCTGGCCGCGCCGTTCAAGCGCGACTGCTCGGTTCGGGAGGACGGCGCGCCGACCATGGCCGCGACGCTCTGGCCCTTGCCGACGTGCTTGAGGGCCCGTTCGGCGAGGGCTGCTCCGGCCGCAAAGTGGTCCTGGCCTATGTAGGACAGGGCATTGTTGCCGCTGCCCGGCGCGGCCTCCGCGTTGAACGCCACCACGGGGATGCCCCGGGCTAGGGCCTGGTCGGTAAGGCTGTTGAAGGCCTTGGGGTCGACCACGCACAGGCCGATGCCATCAACTTCGTTGTCCAGAGCCTCCTCGAAAGCATCGACCATTTCGGTAACGCTGCCGCTGGCCGAGCCGTTCCAGGTAAAAGAAGTGCCCAGGAGGGCCGAGGCGTCGCTGGCCCCCAACCGGCAAGGCACGAAAAACGGATCTTCGCTCCGGTGGCAAATGAGCGCGAACCGGTAGGCGGGGTACTTGGGCCACGGGTTTTGGGTGGGGAACTTCGGGTACCGGTGGCGCGTGCTAGCCGACGCATCCGGGCCGGCGAGGACCTCCAGCAGGGCACCCATAAACGGGGTGGCGGCCGCCACGGCACCCGCGTCGCGAAGGAACCGGCGCCTCGGGACCCTGGCTGTGCTGCGGGCGATGTTGTCTCCGGGCGTACGGTCGGTACCTGGCGAGCTGGGCGCTGGGGTCGCTGACGGGTCGGGGCCCACGCGTCGCCGTATCATCGCTTCATTATGCGTCGCTCCAGTGCTGTGTTGGGTGGCTCGCGCCCGGATGCCGCCAACCGCCTGGGGGCCAGGCGGTGGCTGGGGCGGCCCGCGGTCCTGGCCACGGCCGCCGTCGTCGTATCACTGG
>JAKAWM010000153.1 GCA_021827285.1 Actinomycetes bacterium
TGACGAGCGCCGTGCCCGAGGAGATCCCCGGGCCGGGCAGCGTCGCCCCGAGGTGGCCGACGGTCCCGAAGAGCGCCCGCAGGAGGAGCGACGCAGCGGTGGCTCCGACCAGCTGGGCGAGGATGTAGCCCGGCACCCGGCTCCAAGGGAAGTTGCCCCGGGCGGCGAAGGACAGGGTTACCGCCGGGTTCAGGTGGGCGCCGCTCACCATGCCCATGAAGTAGATGATCGCCATAACCATGAGGCCCGGCGCGACGACCTGGGCGTCGAGGGGGACCTGGCCGTGGGAAACGGCGTCGACGACCGGGGCACCGGCGGCCACCACGACGAGCAAGAAGGTGCCGAGCACCTCGGAGAAGAGGCGCCGCCACTCGTGGCGTCTCGCACGCGGGTCGCGCACCCAGGGCGGCTCCGCCTCGTGCGGTCCCCGGCCGAGGATGGTCCCTCGCTCGAGGCTCACCTCTCCTGGGCCATTGACCATGCCAAGACGTTACGCCCTCTTCTCTCTGTTGCGGGGCTCTTGACGGATCTCCCGCTCCTTGGCTCACCAACTCAAGGATCATCCCGCCAGTTGGGATCCCGGCGCTGGCTGATTGTGGCAGCCGGGGCCCTGGTCATCGTGATGTGGTTGACTGTGAGCCTTTTCGTGCGAGCCCATGACGGTCTGTTCTTCCCGTGGATTGTCGTCCCGATAAGTTTCTTCCTCGTTCGGAGGTCTTGGCACAGGGGGTGGTTAGGTCCCTCTCCCGCCCGGCGAGCCACGTCGGTCGCCAGGAGGTGACCGTTTCGGCCGGGTCGAGATACGGCTCGCTCGACTGGTGAGGGACTTTCGAGCATTACGAGCAACGGCATCGACAGCAAGCCTGAAAGGCCCGCCCAGAGATGGGCGGCAATCGCGTCGAACTGGTCTCGGGCGCCGCATGGTCTCGGGGAACGAGGCTTGGACCTGCCACTGACGACAGCGGACGACCGGCGAGCTGATCTTTATCGCGACGAAGAAGTGGGCGGGTGCCGCCGGCCTGGCTGCAAGGTCGGTGTCAGGGCCCTAGTACGGGTCGGGCGGTGGTAGCCTTTGGCGCAGAGAGCCGCCCGCTCGAAGAAGTTGGGAAGAGACCGGCGGCTGAGGAGGGCACACGACGTCGATACCTGACTCACATCGTGATCTGCTCGACGCTGAGGTGGCCACCTTGGCCACGATCGGACCAGACGGCTACCCCCAGATGTCGGAGCTTTGGTTCCTCGCCGAGGGCGATACCGTCCAGTTGTCGCTCAACACCAGCCGTCAGAAGCTAAAGAACCTCCAGCACCGCCCGGTTTGCGGCCTCCTCATCCTCGATCTGTCCAACCCTCATCGCTACCTCGAGCTACGAGGCGATGTCGAGATCGAAGCCGATACTGAGTACCAGTTCGCGGACCGGCTGGGTGCCAAATACCGGTCGGATCTGCGGACGATGGACAAGAAGGGAGAATCGCGGGTTGTCGTCACCATCAGACCGACAAGGGTTCGGGCCTGGGGTTAGCTTGTCGCCCGAGCCGCGGCGCGCTGAGGGGCGGCTGCTGCGGTTCGCAAAACGGCTCGGTGACTGGCAGGGGAGTAGCTTGGCCCCCGTCGGCGAGTGAGAAGGAGCATTGCGTGGCCAATACCTGTTCCCACCTCGGCACCGTTGCTGTGGTTACTCCTTCCAGCAACGGCTGCGAGGACTGTCTAGAGATGGGCGGGAGCTGGGTGCACCTTCGCCTGTGCATGCGTTGCGGTCATGTCGGTTGCTGTGACAGTTCGCCCAACCGTCACGCTACCGCCCACTGGAAGGCCCATCCCGACCATCCGGTCATCCGTTCTTTCGAGCCGGGTGAAGACTGGTGGTGGTGCTATTCGGACCAGCTTCTCTTTGAGGTGGAAAATGCCCCTCCTGCGTCGTCACACCCCTGAGGCCCTGCAGTGCCGGTGACCCCCGGCTGGGCCCCCCTTCCATTTGAGCAGTGGAGCGCCACCTGCGACACCCTGCACGCTCACACCCAGGTCCTCGGCAAGTTGGCTGCTCGTCTGGCTCCCCCCGAGCCGCAACTACAGCACGCGGCCTTGCGCCTCACTGCAAGAGGATGGGAGACCCTGCCGCTTCCGGTGCCTGACGGCTCGGGGGCCGTGGTCTTGGCGCTCGATCTGCATGCCCACCGGGCCGTGATCGAGCACAGCGACGGGCGCCGCCACGGAGTCGACCTGACCCCGGACCGCGCCGTAGGCGACGTGACCAGGGAGATCCTCCGGACTGTCGCCGACGTGGCCGGAACGGTGGCCTTCGACCCTCGTCCCCAGGAGGTCGCGTGGACAGTCCCGCTCGACCAGGACGATGAGCACGCGACCTACGATCCCGAGCAGGTGGCCGCCTATCTGAGTGCCGCAACCCAGGCGGCAATAGTCCTCAGCGAGCTGCGGGCACCGTTCCGGGGCCGCTGCACGCCGGTCAATGCCTGGTGGGGATCGTTCGACCTGGCTGTCAGCCTCTTTTCGGGCAAGCCCGCCGATCCCGCATCGTCGGAGTTCATACGGCGCAACGCCATGGACGCCGAAGAGATCGCTATCGGCTGGTGGCCAGGAGACCGGCGCTACCCGCGGGCCGCCTTCTACGCCTACGCCCACCCTGCACCCGCGGACTACGGGCACGGGGCTCTCGAACCCTCAGCGGCCCGGTGGGAACCGAGCCTCGGCGAGTTCATCCTGGATTGGGACGACGTGGTCACATCGGACGATCCGCGCCGGACGGCGCTCCTTTTCGCCAGGTCCGCCGTCAAGCACTCCTGCGCTTCATGCGGCTGGGATCCCGCCCTCTCGGCCAGCCTGGAAGGTCATCCCCCGCCTGTAACGGTCTCCTCTTCGTCGCCACGCGAGAGACTGGTGTAGGCGCGGGCCTCGTCTTCGCCGAAGTTCTTCAGGGGGTCGAACCCGAGCACGGTTGCCATTCCAGCACACCCGAAGTCAAGCAACAACGGCGCTCCCGCATCGTCCTCAGCCTGACCGTCGGGTCGGGGCGGCTGTCGTTCCGCGTGTCGGATGGCCGAGGAGGAGTCGTCTCCGTCGGCATCTCAGAACGCCGCTGGGTGCGGCATGGCTCGGGCGATCATGCTCGTATGTGCCGTTCCAGCCACCGGGCCATCACTACGTCGGTGGATGAGTGAGCAACTATGGATATCGCCACAGTGATGACCGTGAGCACGAAAATGCGGTGGGCATTGCCGTTGGTGGACTCGAGGACGATGAGACCGTAGACAACCGAGGCGAAGCCCTTTGGGCCAAACCAGGCTGCTGCCGCCTGCTCCCGCCAACCGAGGGTACTGCGCTGGAGGGAGATGACGAGTGCGACGGGGCGAGCCACCACAATGGCTGCCACGGCGAACAGCCAGCCAGCCACACCGACTTTCCCAACCAGGACAGGGGTGACAAGAGCGCCGAAGGCAAGCAGGGCGGCTAGTTTCAACAGCTCGGTGACCAGCTCCCCAAAGCGGTGAAAGGCGTCACGAGCCTGCGGGCTGACCGAGGCGACGGTGATCCCTCCAACAAACGCGGCGAGAAATGCGTTTGCGCCTGTGACCTCGCACAACGCGAGCAAGCCCAGGCCAACGGCGAACGGGCCGAGGGGCTCGTACTGGGCACTGGCAGAGAACAGGCGGCTACGCTCAAGGGCGACGAACACCCATGGCACGGCGACCCCAAGGGCGATCCCCGAGGTCAGGTTGGCCACCAGGCGTGCAGTGTCCAGCGGCCCGGTCGAGGACACATCGAGTAGCACGAGCACGATCGGAAGGGCCAGGCCGTCGTTGAGGCCGCTTTCCACGTTGAGGAGTTGCCTGAGCCGGGCCGGTACCTCTGATCTGAGCGGCCCACGATGGCGGCCGCGAACACGGGATCCGTCGGGCTCAAAACCGCACCAACCAGGAAGGCGTCGATCCAGTCGAGGCCACCGACGTACCTGGCGAGGACGGCGATCGCCCCGAGAGTAAGGGGAAGACCCAAGAGCAGTGCCCGTCCCGGCAGCCGCCAGGCCTTGCGCAGTTCGCCGGCGCTGGCGGCCATGCCGTCGGTGAACAGCACGCTGAAGAGGGCAAGCACCGCCAGCTCGTGGACAGCCGGCTGTCGGGGCGTGGCGGTTACGACATCGAGGGCCCCCGGCCCGAAGATGAAACCGGCGCCGAGGAACAATACCGAGGTCGACAGCACCGTGCGATGGGCGAGCTGGGAAACGAGCACCGCGACGGCGAGCGTGGCAGCGAACACCAGGACCTCGACCACAGTCCCAGTCTTTCAGGCGGTCAACGAACCGTGGAACCATAGGCGAAAGCGGCCTGCAGACCGGGGGAGCTAGCATTTTGCGCCCCGCGCAAAGCCGCCTGGACCACCGAGGAGGACAAATGACCAAAGTACAGCGATGACAGCTCGAATTTCGGGGCGGACGGGCCCCTTTTCAACATCATCTGCAAGGGTTCAGGGGAGTTCCTCCCTCGTTATCGGGCTACACTGGCGCTCCGACTTCAGCGAACGGGGGGCCCTGGCGGAGGTGGCGCTTGGTGGAGGCGTGGCCCTTTCGCCACCAGTCGGCGGCGGTGTAGAGGGAGGCGGGTACTAGGGCCCGGGAGACGGCCGTTGCCGCGGCGGCGGCGAGCGCGATCGGCACGAGAACCGAGAGCCCGCTGTGGGTGAGCTCGATGACGAGCACGATAGAGGCGATCGGGCTTTGCATGGCGCCCGACAGCAATGCCGCGGCACCAATTAGCGCGAACGCGGCGGCGGGACTACCCGGGAGTAGCACCTCCCAGGCCCTCCCCGCCAATAGACCGGCAAGCGCCCCAATGGTCATGGTGGGGGTGAACAGCCCGCCGACCGCCCCGGCGCGCAAGCAGGCGGCGGTGGCGAGGGGGCGCACGAGGGCGATGGCCGCAACGAGCGGCAGCGCGAGGGCGCCGGAGAACGCGAGTTGGACTACATCCTTTCCGTTGCCGAGCACTTGGGGGAGGGCGATGGCGACGGCACCGGTTGCACTGAGCGCGACGGTGATGGTGCCAAGAGCCTTGGTCCCCTTGGTCGATCTAGCCTTGGCCCAGCCCACCAGCACGACCAGGGCCGCCCCGAGCAGGCCAGCCAGCACGCCGGCCGGCAACGCCCAGATGGTGAGCGAGGCCGTGACCTTAAAGTGGCCAACGTCGTAGGTGGGCCGGTCCGGGAGGAGCAGCCATGAAGTGACAGTAGCCACCGCGGCAGTGGCCAGGGCGGGGACGACAGCGGAAAGGGCCATGGTACCGAGGAGAACCTCGGCTGTGAACAGCGCGCCACCCAGGGGCACATTGTAGACGGCCGCCATTCCCGCGCCCGCACCACTGGCGACGAGGACCCGCCGCTGGAGTGGGGTGAGGCCGGCCCGGTCGCATAGCGCGCTCGCGATCCCGGCGCCCAGTTCCTTCGGGGCGCCCTCCCGTCCCAGGGTGGCTCCGGCGCCTACCGCCACGATCTGCAAGAGGGCGTTGGCCGCGGTGCCGAGGGGTCGTAGCCGCCCTTGGTGCTCCCAAACAGCCTCGTCCAGGCCCCGAACCGGGCCACCGACCTTGCGCAAGAGCACCCACGCCCCACCTAGCACGACCCCAGCGCCCGAGAGCACCACGAGACGGCGCCAGGCCGGCCCTTGGTGCAGGCCAGCCAGGAAGTCCCCGTGGTGATAGCTGTAAGCCAAGTGCTGGACGCCATGAAGTATGGCCATGAGCACGCCGGCCCCGATCCCCGCGCCGATGCCTGCCAGGACGAGGACCATCCAAAAACGCCAAGAGCGCAGGGACTGGTCGGCCTCGTCGTCAGCAGGCAGGTTCGGTTGGTGCAGACCCCGCCCGACTGCCATACGCGCCATCAGCCCCAGCGCGGCTGGTGTTGGGACCAGGGCCCGATGCCTATTCTGGCGTGGCCGGGTGCCACGCGCCGTGCGAAGGTGGCGATCAGGGGGCCGCGCAGCACCCAAGAACCCAGCAGGCCAACCAGCACGACCCCAGCATAGGTGCGCTTAGGGGCTCGTCCGGAGGGTGTGGCCTGGGCCCGTAGGTGGGCGGTGCTAGGAGGAAGCGTTGTCACCGGTGCCGGCTCGTCTGATCGGCGATCTCGTGGTCGAGCCGGCGGAGCCCGGCGGCGCCGCTCGTTAGGGCCAAAAGTCCCGAGTTAGCGACGACCAGCCATGAATGGCGGTTGCTTCACTTGATCTGCACATCGCCTTGACACGCGCTGCGCCCGCGGGGGCTCGAATAGTAACTCGCTATGCCACGTTATTGGGTGGACCGAGGAGATGGGCCCATGTCTGTAAGGCAAGAGGTAAAAAGGCGCCCCTGGCTCCCTGTGGCCCTATTGTTAGCTGCCGCGACACCAGCAGTAGTGCTGGTGGCCACCAGCACCGGTGCTAGTACCGTCCGAGGAGCGGCGCCGCTTAGGGCAACCACAAAGGTAACGACCGCAGCGGTAGGGAGCTCGGCCCCCGCCATCCAGGCGGCTTTTGTTCGGGTCGTAAAGACTATTGGCCCGTCCGTTGTTGAGATTTCTACTAGTTCGGGCCTTGGCTCGGGTGTCGTGTACGATACCAAGGGCGATATCGTCACCAACGCGCACGTCGTCGGTAGTGCCACCCAGTTCACGGTATCGATGTCGAACGGCCGGCAGGTGGCGGCCACCCTGGTTGGCAATTACCCGCCCGACGATCTTGCAGTGATCAAGTTGTCGGCACCGGTTGCCGGGTTGAAACCAGCCAGTTTCGGCAACTCCGCAGCCCTGGAAGTGGGTGACCTGGTCCTCGCCGTCGGCAGCCCGTTCGGGTTGGCCGGTTCGGTCACCGAGGGCATTGTCAGCTTCAACGGGCGTACCGTGAGCGAGGGAAATGGGGTGGTCCTGCCCGACTTGGTGCAGACGAGCGCGTCGATAGACCCATTC
>JAKAWM010000154.1 GCA_021827285.1 Actinomycetes bacterium
GTCACGGGCCAAGTAACTTCGGGCTAGTTGCATAGCGGTCGGTGGGCGAGGTTAGGCTCGTACATGCGTTCCCCTACGGGGAAAGGGTGACCACCTCGCCAGCTGAGGGAAGTCGTCGCTGGTTCGGGCATGCCGTGATCCTGGCCTTGCCCGGCTCGGACGCAAGGTCAGCCCTTCACGCGTCCGTGCCTCCCACGGTCCGGCAACGCCCTCCAACTGGGCCTCATGCTGCTACCCGTGGCCGCATTGGCTACGTCTGAGGGCACGAAGTACCGTTCTAGGTCCGCCATGACCCTGTCCCATATCCCGTCTGAATAGTCGAATGGTCGAGCCCGCCGTTCCGGTGCCAATCCACTACGGGGTGGCAGAGTCGCCGTTGCCCGACAGGTGGTCCCGGATTAGCCGGACACGAACTTCGCTTTGGTTGACGTCGGAGCCCTTCATCTGGAACAGCTCCCGCCGGTCGGCCTCCGCCTCCTCCGCCGCGGTGCGATCAGCGGCAGCCAAACGGGCCTCGAAACCCTCTTTGACCAGCCTCTCGGCCTCGTCGACCAGGGCCTCGACCATCTCGTCCTCGGGGACGACCCGAACAATCTGGCCTTTGATGAAGAGGTGTCCTCGGTGCTTGCCGGCTGCTATGCCGATGTCGGCCGAGCGCGCCTCGCCCGGGCCATTGACGACGCACCCCATGACTGCTACCTGGAGCGGGATCTGCCGCGCTTCGAGGGCCGCCTGAGCCTCTTGAGCCACCTTGTACACGTCGATCTCGGCCCGGCCACAAGATGGGCAGGCGATCAGGTCCACGTTGCGCCGCTCCCGCAGGCCGAGAGACTCAAGCAATGTGCGGCCGGCTTTGGCCTCTTCCACGGGGTCGGTGGTGAGGGAATAACGGATGGTGTCGCCGATGCCTTCCAAAAGGAGCGTCGCCATGCCCGCCGTCGCCTTGATGGTACCCGCAGGGGGCGGCCCGGCCTCAGTAAGACCGAGGTGGAGCGGATGGTCGACCGTCTCGGACAAGAGCCTGTAGGCCTCGACCATGAGAGGCACCCGCGAGGCCTTCACGGAAATCTTGACGTTGTCGAAGCCGACCTCGGCGAACAAGCCCAGCTCGATATGGGCGGATTCGACCAGCGCCTCAGGAGTGATGCCGCCGTACTTGTCGTAGAGGCGCTTATCCAGCGAGCCGGCGTTCACCCCGATGCGGACGGGGATCCCGCGGTCCTTGCACTCGGCGGCCACCAACTTGATCTCCTCGGGTTTGCGCAGGTTGCCGGGATTTAACCGCAAGCACTGGACCCCTGCCTCTATGGCCGCCAGGGCCATCTCCACGTGGAAATGGATGTCGGCCACGATGGGTACCGGGCTGCGGGGCACTATCCGAGCGAGGCCCTCGGCCGCTTCGGGCTCGTTGCAGGTACAGCGCACTATGTCGGCCCCGGCTGCGGTCAAGGCATAGATCTGGGCCAGGGTCCCCTCGACGTCCGCGGTCTTGGTGGTCGTCATTGATTGGACGCTGATGGGGGCGTCCCCGCCCACCGGCACCGGCCCGACCATGATCTGGCGGGTTTTCTTCCGTGGGTAGCGTGACACGTTGGCGTTTAGTTCCACTGGTCGGCACCTCCACCGCCAACCCTACCTCGCAGGCAGGCGAACGCCCGCGTCCCCCGTCGGGCTCCTAGCCGATCACGTCACGAAGATCAAGGAACAGCGACGATATGGCGTAGAAAGCGAGCACGGCCAGCACGGCGTAGAGGATGGGGGCGAGCTTGTTGACGTCGGCGTGGTAAGGGCGGCGCGTCCTAAGGCTCTGCACCTTTTCGTAAAGCGCGATGGCGACGTGGCCACCGTCCAGCGGCAGGAGCGGTACCAAGTTGAAGATCCCGATGAAAATGTTGATCAGGATCAAGAGGTAGAGCACCTCAGACCACCCGATCTGAGCGGCCTTATGGGCAAGTACCACCACCCCCACGGGGGACACGAACCTCTCGGCGTGGGGGCTGTCAGCGGCCTTCTGGTTCTGCAGCATGTGGAAGTACCCCCCAAAGTTGCCTACCACGTTGCCCAGGGCCACGACGGACGACACCGCTATCGAGCCAAAGGCATGGCCGGAGTGCTCCACCGAACCTACGAAACCGAAGCGTACTGGCCCACCTTCGATGCCCAGCAGCCCCGTCGGCTTCGAGTCGGGCGGTGAGCCTTGCCCGACCACAACCACCTTGGACCCATCAGCCAGACGGACCGGGGTCAGGTTTAGGGTATGCCCGGCCCGATCAATGGTCAGCCTGACAACTCGGCCGGGACGGGCCCGCAGGTACTGAGTCAGCTGGTCCCAGGATGCAAAATGCTTCCCGTTCACAGCCAAGATGCGATCCCCCGGCCGTAGACCAGCCTGCTCGGCGGGGCTGGCGCCCGTAGTGAAACCGTCGACGGCCCCGATCGGAGTGCTGGCCGACGGGTTGGTGATGATATTGCCGATGTCACCCGGGCCCACGAACAGCACGACCAGAAGGACAAAAGCCAGAAGGAAATGCATAAACGAGCCCGCGAAAGCAACGGTCAGACGCCTCCAGGTGGGCCGGTTGCGATAGGCGCGCCCTTCATCGGCCGGCGCCACCACCTCCGCGCTGGTCATGCCCAGGATCCGGCAGTAGCCACCCAGGGGGAGAGCCTTGATCCCGTAAGTCGTCTCCCCTTTCTGCACCGCCCACAATCTCGGCCCGAAACCGACGAAAAACTCGCTCACCTTCATGCCAGCCAGCTTGGCGGTGACGAAGTGACCGAACTCATGCAGGACGATCATCAAGAGCAAGGCCAGCACGATCAGGACCGTGTCCAATGCGCCGCCCAACCTGGCCGCGATCAACCCCCCGATGACCACCAGAGCCAGGCGGAGCAGGGCTCCCCGCTGTTCGCGCGGCTCTATGCCGTCTGCGGCTGCAGGCTCGCTCAGTGGTTGGCTCGGGCCCTCGCTCGGAGGCCACACCGGGCTGGGACCATCGCCCCGCCAGGGCGCCGGGCCGCTCATGATCGACCCCTGGCCGGCAACCGTCCCAGGGCGGCAGCCGCCAGCTCCCGGGCCTCAGCGTCGGCGCGCAGCACGTCGTCCAGGTCCTCTGGCTCGGACGCGACAAACCTGGTCAGGACGTCTTCGATCACCGCAGGTATGTCGACCCAGCGCAGGCGCCCCTCAAGGAAGCCCTGAACCGCTATTTCGTTCGCCCCGTTGAGGCAGGCTGGCACCGTCCCACCTCGCCGCCCGGCTTCGTAGGCCAGGCTCAGACAGGGGAACGAGGCGATGTCTGGTACCTCGAAGTCGAGATGTCCGAGCGTGGCCCAATCGATAGCCCCGAACGCTGAACCCATACGCTCAGGGTAGGAAAGAGCGTACCCAATCGGGAGGCGCATGTCGGGAACAGAAAGCTGGGCCAGGGTGGCGCCGTCGGTGGTCTCGACCATCGAGTGGACGACAGACTGGGGATGGACTACAACTTCGATCTGGTCATAGGCGACACCGAAGAGAAGATGCGCCTCGATCACCTCCAAGCCCTTGTTCATGAGGGTGGAGGAGTCGATGGTGATCTTGGGGCCCATCTTCCATGTGGGGTGGGCCAAGGCGTCCTCCACGCTAACCTCGGCCAGCTCATGCAGCGTCCTGCCCCGGAACGGCCCGCCCGAAGCCGTTAGGAGGATCTTGCGCAGCGCGGGGCCACCCATTTCCCCGGCTCCGACGGCGCGGAGGCACTGGTGCACCGCGCAGTGTTCCGAATCAACGGGGACCAGTTCGGCCCCCGGAGCCTGGAGTGCCCGCTGGACGACCGGTCCGCCGGCAATGAGCGACTCCTTGTTGGCGAGCGCCAATCGCCGGCCGGCGCGCAGAGCGGCCAGGGTGACAGGGAGCCCGGCAAAACCCACCACCCCGTTTAGGACCACGTCTGCGTCTTCGGCGATGGCAGCCAAAGCACCGTCACCTGCCAGTAGCTCCGTGCCTCGAGGCAGCAACTCAGCCAGGCGGCCAGCCTGGGCCGCGTCAGCTATGGCCACCCGTTCGGGGCGCAACTCCCGCGCTTGGGCTGCCAGAAGGTCCGCCTTGGACCCCGAGCCGAGGGCCACAACCCTAAATCGCCCCGGCGCCGCCCGGATGACTTCGATGGCCTGGGTGCCAATCGAACCCGTGCTCCCAGCCAGGGCGACGGTCCGCTCCGCGGCCACCCTACTTGACCAGATGGAGGACGATCGCCAGGTAATAAGTGGCCGGCAGTGCAAACAGGAGCGAGTCGAAGCGGTCGAAGAGCCCGCCGTGGCCAGGCAACAAATGTCCCGAGTCCTTCAAGTGCAGGTCGCGTTTGACCATGGACTGGACTAGGTCACCTACTGGGCCGACGATGGCGATCAAGAGCCCAAGTTCGAAGCCGTGCTTGAAGCCACCCCAGGGAGCCAAGTTCTTGCCTATGACGACCCCGGCGACCAGCGCCGCGAAGGCCCCGGCGACCAGGCCTTCCCAAGTCTTGGACGGGCTGATCGCCGGCGCCAGGGGATGCTGACCGAAGCGGCTCCCGACGAACCAAGCAGCAATGTCGGCCACTACAGCGGGCACGATGGCGGCTAGGAACAGGTGCTCCCCCCGAGGGGCCTTTAGCAATAAGCCGGCGTAGCTGCCCAAGACCCCGACCCAGGCAAAGCCAAGCAGGGTCACGGCCACGTTGACCACCGGGCGCGCTTCGACCACCTTGGCCAAGTACCACACCAGGCTGGCGCCCGTGACAACAACGAAAACGACAGGCAGAGCAGGCTCGCCCCGCCAGTAGGCCGCCAGCACGACCCCGGCCGACCCTAACGCAGCCACCAGGGTGGCGGGCCGGAACCCGGCCCGCTGGAACATAGTCAGCACCTCGGCCGCGCAACCGAACACTGCCAGCGCGGCCAGTACCAGCAACGCCCCGGGGCCGATCAGGTAACACACTACGAACACGGCCAGCATCGCAGCCCCGGCCATCACCGCCGCGCCGACCGGACGGCTACCCTCGGAGCCGCGGGCGTCAGCCGCGCCCGTCCCCTTGGCATGCCGAGCGCGCCGCTCCCTTGGGGTGCCAGCCTCCGCGCCCACGCCGGGCGAGGCGGACCGCACCCTCCGGCTACGGCTGGGAGGGGGCGCGGTTGGCGGGCCTTCGACGTCGGGCGCCTCGGCAGGCTCCGGTGGGCCGGTCATCGTCGACGTCTGGTCGCCGCCAGGCTCGCCGGTGCCAGCAGCAGGGACCGTCCGCTGCCTTTCCAACCGCTCGAAGTCCTCGTCGAACGAGTACTGGGCGGCCTGGTCCTCATTTGCCACAGCGTACTCTTCGTCCTCGCCCACCAGGTCAGCCACGCTCGGCTCGTCGGCCCAATCGTTCACATCGTCTCGCCAGCGCAGCCCACGCGACCCGAGCAGGCGCCAAGCGGCCATCTCATCTTCACCTGCTCCTTCCCCCGGCGGAGCCAGGGCACGAGGCACTTCGCCCGTTGGCGGATCTGTCCAATGGGGAAGCTCGTTGCCTTCTCCTGTGCTCACCCGTATAGTCAACTCCCCTGCCGCCGGAATGTCGAGTACTTCACGAGGGTAGCCCATGGGCCCGACCGGGTCGGTGATGCGCGGCACCGGGCCGGTGATCGCCTCAGGGTCGTAACCGTGCGGCGGGATGCCTTCAGGGCCCCAGCCGTCATAGCGAGGGCCGGCCACGTCGTCGGCCATCGCCCCTAACCGCCCAGGAGCTCTTGTTCCTTGTGGGCAAGCAGCCGGTCGATCTCTCCCGTGTGATCGTGGGTGAGCTTGTCAAGATCCTTTTCGACTCGCTCCAACTCATCCGAGGAAATATCACCGTCTTTTTCGAGAGCCTCCAGATCCTTCCTGGTGGCCCGGCGCACGTTGCGAACAGCCACCCGGCCGTCTTCAGCCTTGTGGTGAGCGACCTTGACCAGCTCTTTGCGCCTCTCTTCGGTGAGGGGCGGGAAAACCAAGCGCACCACGGTCCCGTCGTTATTGGGGTTAACTCCCAGGTCAGAGGACTGGATAGCTCTCTCGATGGCCTTCAGCGAGCCCTTGTCGTAAGGCGTGATGACCAGCAATCTGGCCTCGGGGACGTGCACGCCGGCCAGCTGCTGGAGGGGCACCTCGGCCCCGTAGTAGTCAACCTTCAGCTTCTCGACCAATGCTGGCGCGGCACGGCCCGTGCGTATACCAGCGAACTCGTCCTTGGTGTGCTCTACGGCTTGGGCCATGCGTTGTTTGCAGTCGTCCAACGCGGCATCGACAAGAGGATCGGGCATCAGTGGACAAGCGTACCTATCCGCTCACCCTCAAGGGCGCGCCGTAGGTTGCCGGGCTCCATGATGCTGAAGTAGAGCACCGGTAAGGAGTTCTCTTTGCACAGGGTAATGGCTGTAAGGTCCATGGCCCGAAGATCTTTCTCCAGGACCTGGTCGAAGCTGACCTCGTCAATAGGGGACGCCTTGGGATCAAGGCGAGGGTCGGCCGTGTAGATGGCGTCGGCTCCCCCGTGCGTACCCTTGAGGAGCACCTCTGCGCCGATCTCGACCGCCCGGAGCGCGCCTGCAGTGTCCGTGGTGAAAAAGGGGTTGCCTGTCCCGGCGGCAAAGATGACCACGCGGCCCTTTTCTAGGTGCCTGATGGCCCGTAGGCGGATGTAGGGCTCGGCCAGCTCGGACATGCCGATCGCCGTCTGGACGCGGGTGGGCTGGCCCTCTCTCTCCAAGGCCTCTCTTAACCCAAGGGCGTTGATCACCGTGGCCAGCATGCCCATGTAATCGGCGGTAGCCCGGTCCATGCCACTGGCTGAGCCAACGGCACCCCGCCAGATGTTGCCTCCACCCATGACCACGGCTATCTCAGTGCCCAGGGCGCGCCGGGCCTCCGCGATCTCCCTGGCCAAGCGTTCGACGACCCGCACATCGAT
>JAKAWM010000155.1 GCA_021827285.1 Actinomycetes bacterium
CGGGACTTCCCGAGCCAATGCGGCAATACCTGGTGCCCACGGCCGAAGTCAACGCCCGCATCGACTTTGCCTGGCCACGCCGGCGGCTCGGGGTTGAAATTGACGGCGCCGCCACCCATGGATCTCCAGAGGCACTGGCGAGAGACCTCCGCCGGCAGAACCGGCTCCTCCTTGCGCTGGCGCCGGCGGGATGGATCATCCTCCGCTTCACCTGGCAGGATCTGACAGACCATCGCTACAGGGCCCAGGCGATGGCTCGGCTCAGGGAAGCCTGGGCTTTCGGTTGCCGTGGCTCGACTTGAGTACCTCCATCGATGCCCTAAAGGAAGCCGCCCCACAGAGGTGTCGCCTCGGCCGTTGTCTGGGGTGTCGTTTGGGTGATCTCTGCCCGCTTTCACCCGCGCCACCTGTTACCGGCACGCGTTTGCGCCGCCGCGGCAGAGGCCCGAGGCATTGGGTTTGGCGTCAGCTGTCGCAGCCGAGCTCCAGCCTCTATAAGCGCGATGAGAAGCGCCTTGTGCGCGAGCATGGGGAGAACGGGTCCTGGCATGCTTCGATTTACCTCCGGGGTGTCACCGAAACCTCCAAGAGTGAATTTGGAAATGCCACTTTTGGAGGATTCAAGCACGGATCCCTCATTGCAACCTCCAAGAGCGGCGTTTTCCAATCAACTCTTGGAGGGTTGGGTGAGGGTGACAGTGCCAGTGCCGGTGCCGGAGGTGAGCGACAGCGTTGGCGACGGTGACAGTGAGGGTGAGGGTGACAGTGCCAGTGCCGGTGCCGGAGGTGGGCGACGGCGTTGGCGACGGTGCCAGTGCCGTGAGGCGGGCGACGGGGGCGGCGGGCCGAGCTGCACTTGGCGGGGCGGGCAGCGGCAACGGCCCGAAATGGCCCTGGCTCCCCGAGCTGCCGTAGCCTGCCTTCATGAGTTATACGAAGGCGGACTTGGCGCGATGAGTGCCGTCTTGAGGGGATATCGGCACTCTCGGAGCACTCGGCAGCCCTTCACCAGCTCCGGCGCAGACCCTGGCGCGTAACTGATGTCGTACTCCGCTACTGGGCCCTGGGGGGAACCCATCCAGGCGACTCCTAACGAACCAAGCAACGGCTCGGAAGGTCGAGCGAACAAGACAGCCCGGCTCAGGGAACGGGTCTTTGTGGCCGCGCCAGGACAAAAAGCGCAAGCACCAAAGACCGAGACCCCGCCACCAGTCGGGGTCGGGAAGGCGCCGAGCTCGGAGAAGGCGAGCAGGATGGGGAAGGCCAGCAGGATGGAGAAGGCCAGCGGGATAGAGAAGGCCAGCGGGATAGAGAAGGCCAGCGGGATAGAGAAGGCCAGCGGGATAGAGAAGGCCAGCGGGATAGAGAAGGCCAGCGGGATAGAGAAGGCCAGCGGGATAGAGAAGGCCAGCAGGGTCCGGCCCAGCCTGCCCACGGGCGCAGCCAAGGTCATGGCGGTACGAGAGATGTTCGACGCCATCGCGGGCCGGTATGAAGCGGTCAACACCCTGCTATCGCTCGGCATGGACCGGGGATGGCGTCGGCGATGCCTCGACGCGTTGGAGCTGACCGAGGGGTCAAGGGTGCTGGACGTTGCCTGCGGGACGGGCAACCTCACCCGCGAGCTCAACCAGAGGGGGATGCGGGCCGTCGGTATCGACCTCTCGTTGGGGATGCTTCAGAACGCTCGGGCAAACGCCCCGCTCCTGCTGGCGGACGCCCTTTCGGCTCCCCTGCGGGACGCCTCGTTCGACGGTGCGGTGAGCGGTTTCGCCCTGCGCAATGTGTCCGACTTGGGGCTGCTCATGTCCGAGCTGGCTCGGGTCGTTCGGCCTGGAGGCAGGGTCTCCCTGCTGGACCTGGGACAACCGGAACAACCTTTGCTTCGCTTGGGCCACCGGCTTTGGTGCGACTACGCCGTCCCGCGTTTGGGGGCCGTGCTCTCCAACCGCCAGGCCTATAGCTACCTGCCCCGCAGCCTGGCCTACCTGCCTTCTGCACACGACATGTCACGGCTCATGGCAAGGGCTGGTTTTGTCGCCGTGGAGCACGTCCTTCTGTCCGGTGGGGTCAGTCAGCTCTACGTCGCCACGAGGCATCTTTGAGCTCCGCCTCAGACGTCGCAGCCCACCTCGGTACTGGGCCCGCGGACCGGAGCCATCCCGACCGGCTCCGCCGTGACAGCGCCAGCCAGCCTGCCGTCCCGGCCGAGGGAGTACTGGCCGACGCCCGGGCCTTGCGCTCCACCACTTGGGAAGTGGACCCCAACGAGCTACCGGACTTCCTCTCCGCGTGTTGCGCTCCCGACCGGTGGCTCTGGTATGCCGATGGGCACCTCGACCGGCAGGACCACGGGGAGGTCCTGTTCGGGATGGGGGAAGCCCTCCGGCTGCCCCTCGATCAGGGCTTGGCCTCAGCCCTAGGCCCGTCACTCGTCGCCGGTGCCCTTGGAGCGATCAATACTGATGACGCCCTCATGCTGCCTGGCACCGGGCCGATCGCCATAGGAGCCCTCCCCTACGACCCGACCGAGCCGGGTTGGCTGTCAGTCCCCCGGTTGGTGGCCGGCCGCCGGCGGGACCGGGCCTGGGTGTCGCTGACCGCCGCTGAGGGATCGAGCCGCGCCGAAGTCGTTCAAGAAATGAGAACGGCGGCGGGGTCAGGGGCGACCAGTCAGGCGGCCGAAGACCTGCCGGACTCCTTTACGCTCTCGGCCTCGGTGCCCCACCGGCAGTGGCGCGAGCTGGTGGCTAGGGCCGTCGCTGAGGCTGAAGCCGGGACGTTGACAAAAGTCGTAGTGGCCCGGCGCGTGGACGTGGTGGCGAACCGGCCTTTTTCCCTCACCGAGGCCCTTCGCCGGCTGGTCACGCTCTACCCGTCATGCAGTGTTTTCCACGTCGAAGGGTTCATAGGAGCGAGCCCCGAGATCCTTGTCCGGAGGAACGGTTTGGACGTCTTCAGCCAGCCCCTGGCCGGGACCGTCCCCCGCAGCGGCGACCAGGCCAGCGACGATGCGCTGGTAAACGCGCTCGTCACATCCACAAAGGACCGCCTGGAACACCAGGTTGTGGTAGATGCGATAGCGGGCACGTTGGGCCGTTGGTGTTCCAGCCTCGAAGTCCCCGAATATCCCTCTGTGGTCTCGTTACGCAACGTGTCCCACCTGGGCACGCTCGTCCATGGAAGCCTCAAGCCCGACAAGCCCCCGACCTGTCTCGAGCTTGTCGCCCAGCTTCAGCCAACGCCAGCGGTCGGAGGCGTGCCAGCACCGGCCGCCTTCGCCTGGCAGCGGGCCAACGAGGGCTTTCACAGGGGGCATTACGCGGGCCCTGTTGGGTGGATGGACTCGCGCGGCGACGGCGCCTGGGCCGTGGCACTGCGCTGCGCCGACGTAATCGGCTCCCGTGCATCGCTGTACGCGGGCGCCGGCGTAGTCGCCGGCAGCGATCCTGATTCGGAACTGGCCGAGACCCAGCTCAAGCTTCAGGCCCTGCTGGCCGCCCTGGTCCGTCCCTGAAGCCAGATGCCACCGGCCCCTGCCCGGCCGAGACCCTGGCCGCGCCCGCGGGCTTCAGAGCCAGCGACCGAGCCGCGGCGCAAAACCCGGGTACCTAGGCCTCTGGCAGCGGCGACACCGCATGCGCCACGGCCGCCCACAGACGTTCGTGAACGGCCAAATTGGCTCCTCGGTCACTGCGGACCACTAGTACCCTGGGCTTGCCCGTGGGTCCTTCAGATAGGTAATTGGAAAGCGCAGCCAGGTCTGCCACTTCGTACGCCTCGGCGCCATAGGCGCGCGCGACGGTCAGAACGTCCATGCCCTGGGGCGTGCCCCAGAGGCGTTCGAAACGGTCGCGCGGCTGGGAGGCCTGGGGCAAAAAGCTGAATATTCCCCCGCCGCCGTTGTCTACCACCACGATCGCCAGGTTGATACCTTCGCGGGCACCGTAGGCGAGCGCGCTGGCGCCGTACAAGAAAGCCAGGTCCCCTAGGAGCGCCACCGTCGGAGCTCGTTGATTTGCGGCCGCGGCTCCCAAGGCGGCAGAGAGCACCCCGTCTATGCCGTTCGCTCCCCGGTTGAACAGCACCTGCAGACCGGAACGGGGCCGGGACCACCATTCCACCTCTCGCACTGGCATGGAGGAGGAGACGAAAAGCGTCCCGCCATCAGGGAGAAGCTCTACCAACCCCCGGGCCAGGGCAGGCTCGGTCAGCCGCGCACCACGGGCCTCTCCCGCTTCAGCCAAGACCGCATCGATCACCCGCTGGGCGGTGGCTTCGGCCGACGCCCAAGCGGTGGCCCACGCTGAGCGGCCAACGCTGTAGCCCTCTCCCTCACCGGGACCACCCCCGCCCACCTCGCCAAGGCCACCGGCCGGGCCCGGGCCGCGAACCTCGCCGCCGGTTGCACCCGGCCCGCCAACCGCCCTGCCAGTTGCCCGGCCCGGGGCTCGTGGTACCCCATCGGCCCTGTCTTTCAGACGGGCAGCCGCCACGGCCCGGCAAAGCGCCGCGGGGTCGGCTACCACGATCTCGCCGGGAAGGCGGTCGGGCGCCGCCCAATTCCCCCAGCGGTCAACCAGCACCTGGGGGCATGTCAAGCTCGCCAGCCACTCACTTACCACCCTCGACAGGGGAGGCCCGCCCAACCGGACCACGATGCTCGGCCGCCAACGCCCGGCGATGGCTGTGCGCAGGATGGCGTCGGCCGCGCCGATCGCGCCGGGGGACCGGCAGCCACTGGTAGTTTCCGCCATCACGGGCCAGCCGGACACCCGGGCCAGCTCCCAGACAGCCTCTGGCCCCCCAGCACCAAGTGCTGTCCCCGCTCCCGCGACGATGAGGCCCGTCTCGCCGGCGCCAGCCAGAAGGTCGACCACTTCTGGGGGTGCCGCCAGCTCCGGAGGCGGGCGCCGGGCGTGCCAGGGTGCCCGTCCCGGCCGGCCGGGTGGGACCGCCCCCGCTGTTAGCAGCCGAGGCGACCCGACGAGCGGCTCCCTGAAGGCCAGGTTCAAGTGCACCGGCCCGGGCCGAGCGGCACCTCCGACGGCCTCGGCCACCGCCCGCGAGGCCAACGAGCGCCATGACAGAGCCGAGGCCAACTCCGGCACGCCGGGGCTGGCCTCCCACCGGACACTGCGGCCGTAGAGGCCGACCTGGGGGACCGTCTGGGACGCGCCGAACCCGTGCAGTTCCGGCGGCCGGTCCGCAGTGACGGCCAGGAACGGGGCCCCGGCGTGGCATGCCTCCACCACTGCAGGATGCAATTCCACCGCCGCCGTGCCGCTCGTAGTCACCACCGGCGCCGGCTGCCCAGTGGCCAGGCCCAACCCTAGGGCGAAGAACCCGGCCTCCCGCTCGTCCAGCAACATGTGCAAACGCAGGTCACCACGCTGGTCCGCCTCGTCCAGGGCCAGGAGGAGCGGCGTGGAACGGGACCCCGGGCAGGCCACGACATCGCTCACCCCGGCCCTAACCCACTCGTCCACCAAGACAGCAGCAAAAGCGGCCTGGACGTCCTGGGGCCCCACGTCTGGAAAGTCAGTTGCCGTCATGCGAGGGGCCGAGCGGGAGAGGCAAGATCACAACGTGGCAGCGTACGTGCCTCTGGCTACCAGCTGCATCCCGCGACAACTTGACGGGCGTGCGCAAAGGGGGGCAGGAGGCAAGACCAGGCTGGTCCTCCTGCACGGCTTTACCCAGACCGGCACCTCCTGGGGGCCGGTCGCCCGGCGGCTCGAAGAGCACTTCGACATGCTCCTTCCCGACCTGCCGGGCCACGGCGGGTCGTCGCAAGTGCGGGCCGGCCTGTGGGAGACTTCCGAACTTCTGGCCCAGGTGGTCAAGCGCCCGGCGTTCTGGGCCGGGTATTCGATGGGGGGGCGGATCGCCCTCCATGTCGCCCTTGCTCACCCCGAACTGGTCACGAGCCTTGTCCTCGTGAGCGCCAACCCCGGCATTGAGGACCCCATAGCCAGACGGGAGCGCCAGGTCGCGGATGAGGCATTGGCCGCTCGTGTCGAGCAAGAGGGAGTCGAGCCCTTTCTGCGCCATTGGCTGGGCCAGCCCCTGTTCGCAAGCCTTTCCGGGTCGGCAGCAGGGCTGGGCGAACGGCTGGCCAACACACCCGAGGGCTTGGCCTCCAGCCTGCGGCTCGCGGGGGTCGGTACCCAAGAGCCGCTCTGGGGCAGGCTGGAGGAGCTGCGAGCGCGGTCGTTACCCGTCCTTCTGATTACCGGGAGACTAGACCCGACCTACTGCCTCCACGCCGCCCGTACGGCCGAGCTAATCGGGCCGAGCGCCCGCTCGATCGTCATCGAGGATGCCGGTCATGCCTGCCACCTCGAGAAGCCGGCTGAAGTGGCGGCGGCTATATCCGGCTTTTGCCGTTAGCAACTTGACCACCCCGTGTTTGGGCTGGTGCGGGCCAGGGTACCGGTAACTCAACGAGGCGGGTAGCGCCTCGGGGACCTTCGTCTGGTTGTCAATGGCTAATCCAGGGCTCGTGGATAAACCCAGCAAAGCCGAGCGAGGCGCCGTGGGCAATTGGGCAAAGGTTGCCGCCGTAGCACGGACAAATCCGCTCTACTCCAAACAGGAGGGTATGCCATGAAACCTACGAGTGCTCTTCGCGCCATCATTGCCGTCGCAGCCTTGGCGGGGAGCGCTCTCATCTCCTTGGCTGGTTCATCTGCGGGTGCCGCGACTAGCCCGACTTATACGTCCGGCGTTTTGCCTCTAGAGGTAGTGGGGCCGGTCGTACCGGCGACCGGAGACCAACCCCCGACCAGCGCACAGTGCGCGGCGGCCACCGGCAATGCCGTCCTGGCGTGCTACGGCCCAGCCGATATCCAAAACCAGTACGACTTCGCCCCCGAGTACGCGGCCGGCAACGACGGTACCGGCCAGACCATCGTGATC
>JAKAWM010000156.1 GCA_021827285.1 Actinomycetes bacterium
CTTGCGCGGATCGACCTCGGGACGGGTTCGACGAAGGCGGTCCTCATAGACGTTGCTGGTGCTCAGTTGGGCGCAGCTTCAGCGCCGGTCTCCCTGTCGGAGCTGCGACCGGGCTGGGCCGAGTCAGATCCCGACGAGTGGTGGCTGTCTGTGAAGACCGCGGTCCGCGACGTTCTTGCGGGCGGCGACGTGCGGGTTGGTGCCGTGGGGCTGTCGGGCCAAATGCATGGGGTCGTGCTGGCGCTCTCTGATGGACGGGCTCTGCGCCCTGCGATGCCCTCGCAGAGCCCGGTGCCGTTGCTGGTCCGCTGTCTCGTTCAGCCGCCCGTGAGCTCGGGCTGACCCCTGGTATCCCTGTAGCCTTTGGCTGTGCTGATACCGCTGCCGCTCTGGTGGGGACGGGGTTGTCCGATGTCGGTCCCGTCCAGCTCACTGTGGGGTCTGCCGCGCAACTCGTGACCCACCGGCGCCGTCCTGATCCAGACCCCGCTCTTCGGTACCACATTTTCGCATCTGCTATCCCCGGTTTTTGGTACGCGTTGGCAGCAGTGCAGATCGCGGGCGTGGCCTTGTCGTGGGCGCTAAAGACTTTTGCTTCAACCTGGGACGAGACCTACCAGCTGTTAGATGTCGCTCCCAGGGGCGCTAAAGGCGCACTGTTCGTCCCTCACCTAGCCGGTGCCAGATCCCCTTCCATGGACAGTTCAGCCCGGGGAGGTTTCTTCGGTCTCGAGCTGCACCAGGAGCGGGCCGACATGCTCCGCGCCGTGTTCGAGGGTGTCGCGTTTTCAATTGCGGAGGCGGCGACCAGCCTGCCGGAGTTTGGGGGCGCCGCGTCGCTCTATCTTGCGGGCGGCGCCAGCCCTCATCCCTCCTGGCGGAAGTTGCTGTGCGACGTTCTCGGGAAGAAACTGCTCGTGATCGAGAACCCCAACGCCTCCGCACTCGGGGCTGCACTGCTGGGCGCCCAGGCAGCAGGGCTTATTGTTGAGATCAGCAAAGAGCTGACGTTCGTGGACGAGGTGGAACCAGACCCGGTAGCAAATCGGCTCCTGGCGGGAACGTTCGAGCATTGCAAGGAGGCGGCGACGGACGGTACCCGACGCTCGCTCCCCAGGCAAGACCAGATGTAAAGGGTGCCCGCGCGGGCGCGCGATCGGCCATCCCATGTCGCCCAGACCTACTGCCACGCGAGGTGACCAGACGAGGGGACGAGCCTGCCGATCGGCGCGTGGTGCTCGGCGGGAGCCAAAACGCTCACGAGTCCAGCGGGATCAGCCGTCCGAGGCTGAAAGCGGGTATGCAAAGAGGCCGGCCATCCACAAGGACGACCGGCCTCTGCCAGGGACCTGGCGGGGAGAGCTAGAGAGAAGTCTTGTAGAAGTACTTCGCCACGTTTGGCTGGTTGGCCGTGGCCGTCGTCGCCACAACATTGGGTAGAAGCACTGACTTCTTGACCATCGAGCTGTGACCCGTCAAGACATCGTACGCGTACTGCACCGCCAGCTGACCCTCCATGGCCGGGTTCTGGATGACGAGGATGTTGATCACGCCTTGCTTCAAGAGCTGGACTTCGGCAGGTTCTGCGTCATAACCGGCGACGAACACCTTGCCCTTGTCTCCGACTGCGTCGACACCCCTGGCCGCGCCCTGCGCGGAATACAGGTTTGTGCCGAAGATGCCCACGAGATCGGAATGCGCGAGGATCAGCGCCCTGGCTTGCGCCTCGGCCGTCGTAGCGCTGTCGTTGTCGTACTCCGTGGCGACTACCTTCATTTTGGGGTACTTCTTCATCTCGGCGAGGAAGCCCGCTTGGCGAAGGTCGGTAGTGGACACGCCTTTCACGACGTTGATCACGGCGACGGAGCCCTTGTCATGCGCCAACTTTGCGATGGTGTCCGCCGCAGTCTGGCCACCCTGATAGTTGTCCGAGCTGATCGCTGCGGTCAGGATCGAGGTGTTCTTGAGCGTCGTGTCGACCGCGATCACGGGGATATGGGCAGTCACGTAGGCGTCTATGGGCTTGAAGAGCGCGACATCGTCTGTCGGCGCGATCAACAGCGCGTTGGGGTGGGTAGCCAATTTCGCTGAAACGATGGGTATCTGTAGCGATTTGCTCCATGTTGTAGCCCCCGCCCATTGGAGGTTCACCCCGAGCTTGGCAGCCTCTTGTTTAGCTCCGATCCCCATGGTGATGTAGAAGGGGTCGGTAGTCAAGCCGGGTATGAGCAGGATGTTGTACTTCGAAGCGGCGCTTGACGCGGCTGCTCCTGGGCCGGCGACCCCGGTCATTACGGTCGCAGATACGAGGCTCATGGCAGCGCCGAGGATGCCAAGCCGGAAGTGCCTGCCTGTTTTCGCTGATGTGCTCGTTAGGGTCAATTTATTCCTCCTTCTTGTTGTTTTCATTGAACTGGACGAACATCGTTCGCCTGGCCACGGGGACCGTCAAAGTTCTGCAAGGCGTAGCCTTACCTGGTCGAGTGCCACGGCCCCGATGATGATGAGGCCGGTGACCACCTCGGTCCAGCTGCCGTTCACGTTTACGAGCACGAGCCCGGTGACGAGCAGTGAAATGATCATCGTCCCGACGAAGGTCCCCAACATATGCCCGCGCCCGCCAAAAAGGCTCGCCCCGCCGATGACTACGGCTGCGATGGCGTCCAGTTCGTCGTTCTGCCCGGAAAGAGGCGACGCGACCCCTTGGTTCGCCATGACCATCATGCCGGCTATACCGGCCAGGAAACCCGAGATCGTATAGACCCAGACAAGGTGCCCGTCCACCTTGATCCCGGCTCGCCGCGCACTGAGCCCGTTGCTCCCGATGGCGTAGGTGCGCAGGCCAAAGCGCGTCCGGTGTAGCAGGAGCCCAAAAATGAGCGACGCTACAACGGCAACGATGAAAGTGGTGTAGATCCAGCCAGCCACGGCGCCGTTGCCGATGCTCGCCAGCTGGTTGGGCAGTGTCGGTATCTCGGTCCCGCCGTTTATCAGTGAGGGCGCCGCGCCAATAGCCGTCAGGCTGCCCAGGGTCACGATGAAGGGTGGTAGCTTGAGCCTCGTTATGACGAGGCCATTGGCCGCCCCCACGACGGCGCCCAGGCCAAGTGCAACGGCGAAACCCGCGACGGTCGTCAACAAGCCGCTGTCGTTCGAGTTGAGCATGCCCTGCATAACCCAGCCCGATACCATGCCTGTGAAGCCGAGGGTGGCACCGACCGAAAGGTCTATCCCGCCCGTCAGGATGACGAAAGTTTCCCCGACCGCGACCAGGAGGTACTCGACCGAGTAGTTGGAGATGCTGAGCCAGGCTCCCTTCGTGAACAACCGTGTGTTGAGCAGCCCGAATATGAGGACGAGGAGGCCCAGGACGGCGACTATCCAAAAGTCGCCAAACCTGTCGACGGCATTGAGCCAAGCCGGCCTTTCGCTCTGGTCCCCCGGCTGAACGGCTACAGCCGTCCCGGGGGCCGAGAAGGCAGCCGGGAGCCTAACGCGCGTCGCCATTGCAGGTCGTCCTGGCGATGGTCCCGGGCAAGAGCTCAAGCACTTCGCCGGGCTCCCAATGCCGCGCCGGTGATCCAGCTGACAATTTCGTCGACCTCTGATTCGGCTGGCCGAAGGTTGGCGACGACCTGGCCTCGGAACAGCACCACGACGCGGTCGCAAAGCCTGTGGATCTGCGGCAGGTTATGGCTGATGAGGAGTATGGGCACACCGTGGGCTGCAACCGAGCTCACGAGTTCTCCCACCCTTTCCTGCTGTTCGACCCCAAGCGCCGCGGTCGGCTCGTCCATCAGGATCACGCGCGACCCCCAGGCGACAGCCCTTCCCACGGCGATGGCCTGGCGCTGGCCGCCGGAAAGGCGCCCCGCCAACGAGCTCACGGACTGGATCCGTATCCGCGTCCGCTCGAGGTCGGCTTCCGCCGACGCGGCCATTGCCTTGCGGTCGAGCCAGCCGAAGACGCGAAGCGGCCCTTTGACTTTCAGTTCCCGGCCGAGGAAAATATTCGCCCAGACGGTCAGGTCGGGGGCAAGTGAGAGGTCCTGGTAGACGGTTTCGATCCCGAGGCGGCGCGCTTCGAGCGAGGAGGAAAAGGTCACCTTCCTGCCCTGGACGAAGATCGAGCCCGAGTTTGGCTGGAGACCGCCCGAAAGGATGTTGACAAGCGTGGACTTGCCCGCCCCGTTGTCGCCGACCAGGCCGACCACTTCGCCTCCATGGATCTCGAGGTCGACGCCCCTCAACGCCTGAACGGAACCAAAGTGCTTGGTGATCGCCTGCACAGCGATGACCGGTGTGCCCTTCACGACTCCGCTCTCCCCGCCATCGGAAGGGGCACCGAGTGACGAGGCGAGAGCATGACAACCCGGGACTGCTTGCCCGGCCCCGTCCGTCGCCGCGGCCTCACGGCCCTCTCGTTCCCGGGCCGCCGCCGCACGAATATCTCCCGCCTCTTGGGGACCCTTCTCCTCGGGCGGCCCCATCATCTCGCTGGCCATTGGCACCTCCTGGCCTCAACCACGTCCCAGGTCCCCTCGTGCGGGCGAGCCACCAACTTAGCCTCCCTGGCGGCGAAACTGGTGGCGGCCGTCCCGAGCACGGCCGGGGCCGGTTCGCCTTGCGGCTCAGTCCTGATAGTCAGCGCGCAATAGCCCATCTCGCTCCTGAAGGCGTCGGTGAGCTGGGTGTAGCAGAACTCCGTCAACCCGGCGCTGGTTAGCATGGCCTCGACCATCCCGGCGCAGCGCGACCTTGATTTGCTTGGTTGCCGCATTCGCCACCCCGGCTGTTGCCTGGGAGACGGCGACTGCAGAGGTCGCCACGACGGCAGATCACGCGGTGGCCGATGCCGCAGTCCGCACAGCCTTTCGCCATCCTCGCGCCAATATTGGGCGTGTGCTAATAACGTTCAATTGGCCCCTTCCTTTCCCCTACATAGGTGTACCGAGGCTTCTTCGACGAGGATGCTAGCGCTCGACAAGCGCTTGCGCAAGCGATTGCACAACCGGTTGTCCGGGCGGTGTCCCCCTCTACGGCCGGGTCACCGGCGGGAGCCGGGACGAGGGGGCCGACACCTTCAGCCTGCTCGAGCGCCTGAGGTCCCTCGCCTGTCCCCACAAGCTCTTGCTGGTGGCCGGCTCGGCCCTGGTCACCAAGGAAAACCTTGGCACCGCCGACGCTGCCGGGATGAGCTTTGTCCTCCCGCCTGCCGCGCCGCTTCGGTTACGAAGCCGACGCCCTGGCCCTGCCCGAGGGGCCCTGGGCGCCCATCGCCTATTGCCCGAGGCGTTCGGCCCGGCTCCCAAAGGGGCGCCGACCGAGCTTTTCGGGCGCCGAGGCCACCGACGGCCTTTACGCTCTGGTCGCCATCATGGGCCCCCGGCGCGCCAGCGCCGCCCGCCTGTTGGCCCTTTACACGGACCAGGCTCTTTCCGAGCGGGCGCACCATTTCCTGAAAGGGCCCATCGCCGTGCGGCCGGTGTTCTCGAAATCGAACCGCCGGGCTGCCGCCCTGGTCCAGGTCTGCTCCATCGCCCCGCTCGTCTACGGCCTGGTCGAAGCTGAGGTGCGTACTCAGGCCTCGGCTACCAACGCGTCCGCACCGACAAGCGCCTCCGGTACTTGGCCGACCCCCTCAGCCCCGCCCAGGCGAAGATCCTCGAAGGGCTCGGCATTTCTTCAGTACTGCCCCCTTCTGAATGACCGGCTTTGTCAGTTTAGGGGACGAGAACGCTCATTGACCGGTGCGGAATACGGTACTAGCGCTTGGTAACCTCAGCTCATGGCTAAACCGCGCCCGACGTGGTGGCGCAAGTCGCCATGAGGTCGTCAGTCACCATGGCCGACGTGGCTGCCCAGGCCAAGGTCGCCACGTCGACCGTGTCACATGTCGTCAACGGGACCCGGCCTGTGAGCCCCCAACTACGGGAGCGGGTCCTGGACGCTATAGAGCAGACGGGCTATTCGCCCAACAGGGTTGCCCGTTCGCTGGTGACGTCGGACACTCATCTCATCGGCATCGTGATGTCGGCGCTCACTAACCGCTTCTTCGTGCCGGTTGTCGCTGCCATTGACCGGGCTGGCCGTCGCCACGGCTATAGCTCAGTTCTCGCCAACAGCAGCGACCGTGCCGATGACGAAGCCGAAGCGGTTAACATGCTGCTCAGCCGGCGGGTAGACGGGATAGTGCTTGCGCCCGCGGCAGGCGATAGAGGGCCCGTCCTGGACAGGCTCTTGGCAGAGGAGGTGCCGACCGTGCTCATCGATCGCTTTGCCGACGACCGCTTCGATCAGGTGGGGGTCGAGAACGTTGAGGCGGCCGCCAGCCTCGTCCAGCACCTGGCTGTTCTCGGGCACAGCCGGATCGCGCTTGTGAGCGGCCTCGGCGGTTTGTCGACCACTGACGAGCGAGTGGCGGGGTACCGCCTTGGTCTCGAGCGGGCTGGCTTGGGTTTCGAACGTGACCTTGTCTCGTGCGGGAAGTCCCAGGCGGGCCCCGCTGAGCGCGCACTCTCCGCCCTCCTTCGCATAGACGACCCTCCCACCGCCATCATTGCGGGGAACAACTACATGACAATTGGCGTGCTCCGAGAGTTGCAACGGCGCCAGATCCGTGTCCCGGACGACATGGCCGTGGTCGCTTACGATGATCTTGAGTTCGCCGAAGTGTTCCAGCCTAGGCTGACAGTAATAGCACAGCCCGTGTCGCAGATAGCCAGTAAGGCGGTGAGCCTCTTGATCAGGCGGATGGCCGGCAAGGATGGAGCGGCAGAGCCTCAGAAGATCCAGCTTCCCGGCATCTTTGTCCACCGCGAGTCGTGTGGTTGTGGCCTGAGAGGGCTGACGGGGGCGAAGGTGGGTAGCTCGGAGGGCGATCGGGC
>JAKAWM010000157.1 GCA_021827285.1 Actinomycetes bacterium
CGGCCTGCAAGTATTTACTGGCTACACTCTGTGGGCACTCCGCGCCTATCCGCGCTGGTCAACCCACATTTCATGAGCCAAAGCCCTCGTAACTTCGGACTAGCAGTTCTTCGCTCCGGCTGCCCAGAAGGCCGACGAGGCGACGGGTCTTGGCCCAGAGCGCGGGGAGGCTAGCGGCAAGCAGAGGTTCGATGCCCGCGTTTACCGCCGTTATGCCCACCACGTCCGGGGTGCCGGTGAGAAAGCGCCCGATCCCGTGAACAGGGTTGTAGACAGGGCCCATTCCGAATTGGTCCTCCTGGCCGAACCACCCCCAGATGGGTTGGCGCAAGCTGGGCTGGAGGTCGGCTCGCACGTAAAGCCAGGCGGGCGCCCCCGGCCCACCATTCAGGTATTTGTAGCCACAGCCGACGGCCAGGTCGGCACCCGAGCCGTCCAGGTCAACAGGGACTGCTCCGGCCGCGTGGCTGAGGTCGAACAGCACCAGAGCACCGGCCTGATGCGCAGCCTCGGTGACCGCCCTCAGGTCCAAGATCGCTCCGGAGCGGTAGTTGACAGCCGAGAGGCAGACCAGTGCGACATCGTCTGCCAGTTCGCGGGCGATTTCCTTTGTACCGGGTCCTTCGACCGGGTCGGTGGCCAAAAGCCTGAGACGGTAGCCCGTGCGGGCGGCCAACCCTTGGAGCACGTACCGTACGGTGGGGAAGTCGTTGGCGTCTCCCAGGATGATGTCCCGGCCCGGTCTTGCCTCGACAGCGGCGGCCGCCAGCTTATAGAGGTTCACCGTGGTGGAGTCGCTAACGACAACCTGCCCGGGCTTGGCGCCTACGAGTTGCCCGACGCGGTCGCCAGCGAGGGTGGGCAGCTCCATCCAATGGTCCCAGCCTCCCACAAGCTCGCCGCGCCACTGGCCGAGCAGCGCCTCCATTGCGCCAGCCGTCTGGCGCGGTTGGCGGCCCAGGGAGTTGCCGTCCAGGTAGATGGGGGCGCCTTCGACGAAGTGGAAAAGGGAACGGTACGGGGCTAACGGGTCTTCAGCGTCTGCTCGCACCGCCTCTTCGCGGTCCCGAGGCAAGCCCTCCATGGTGCCCGACCGTACTGCGGCCGTTGAAGGCACAGCCAATCGTACAGACGTTCGCTGGCGCGGTACCTACGGTACATTTACTACCAAGATGAGCAACCCGCCGGCAGCTGTCAGGCCTATCGAGCCGAACGACGTCCCGACCGTGGTCGGCTTGGTTCATGAGCTGGCTACTTACGAGCGCGCCCCTGACGAGTGCCACCTCACCGAGACGAAGTTGCGCGCCGCCTTGTTCTGTGACCGGCCGGCGTTGTTTGGCCACGTGGTCACGGTGGGCGGCCAAGTCGTGGGCTGCGCACTGTGGTTCCTCAACTTCTCTACCTGGCGCGGCGTGCACGGCATCTACATAGAGGACCTCTATGTAGAACCCGCTCAGCGTGGCCGAGGGCTTGGCCGTGCCCTCGTCAGGGAGCTGGCCCGGGAGTGCGCCCGGCGAGGCTACGAGAGGCTCGAGTGGGCGGTCTTGGACTGGAACGCCCCCGCTATCAGCTTCTACGGCGCGCTCGGGGCCAAGGCCCAGGACGAATGGACGATCTACAGGCTCAGCGGCCCGTCCCTGCAGAGGCTCGCAAATAGCTGAGCCGCAGGCGACGAGGCGCAATCAAGCGGTCCGAGGACCTTTGCCCGTCGCCGACCTCACCAGGCCGCTTCTGCAAGAACATCTCGTTGGGCAACCGGCGAAGGTTGCCTGTCGTGGCACAAATCAAGGGACGTCGAGGGCCAGTGTCAGGCAGCGGCAGCCGCCCCCCGCCTTGACGAACTCGCCGACTGGCGCCACCACTACCTCATAACCTGCCTTCTCGAGCACCTTGCCCAAGCGGGGCGTGCAGGCTGGCATCACGGCGACACCTCCTACCACGACACTGTTCGCGGAAAAGTCGGCTGCTTCGTCATCTTCCAGCCAGATGGGTTCCGGTACCAGAGCCTCGATGACCCGGCAGCCGTACCGGTCCAGGGCTTGGCCGGCGACCATGGCGCGCCTGTCGTCGAGCGGGCAAAAAGCAAGGTCGAGATGGTAGTAACGCTCGTCTACCAGTTCAAGGGAGCGCACCGGTAGGCCGAGGAGCGTGCCCAGAGCGCGGTGGGCCGAGATCGATGAGCGGTAGCGGTAACCGGCAACGATCACGGTGGGGCGCCCGAACGGTAAAGCATCGCCCGCACCCTCGAACGGCTCGTCACCGGCGAGCTGTTCGATCAAGAACCCGTGGTCCCGGAACCATGCCACATCCACCGGGGTCTCGGCTCGACGTTGTGGATGGCGGAACCGGCTGGGCACGAACCGCCTGCCCTGCACAAGCCCCGCATTGGCGGTGAAAACCAGGTCAGGAACACCCTTCACCGGGGCCAAGAAGTCCACCGTGGCTCCGGTCTGTTGGAGGGTGGACACCAGGTGCCCCCACTCTTGCCTGGCTGCACTCGGATCGGGCCGGATCTCGATGTGCATGTAGGGGTTTATCTCATATGTGACCGTAAAAAACGTGGGCTCGCACATGAGCAAGTGCCTGGCCCAGCCTGGGCCTTTGGCATCAGGGACCACGAGTGACTTGAGCCCGCCAGTCCGGGCCGCACAGCAAATCGGCCAGGTCGCCGACGAACAAGCCCACATCGGTGACGATGCCGAGCGCCTGGTGGCTGCCACGGTCGGCCAACTTGGTCACCACCGCCTGGTTGATGTCTACGCAGAAAGTCTCGACGGTGGCCGGTAGAAGGTTGCCCGTGGCGATGGCGTGAAGGGTCGATGCCAGCATGAGGGCCACGCCGATGCCGCCGAGGTGTTCCCTCATAGCGTCAGCAGCCGCGGCGGTGTCGCTGATGACATCGGGCAGTGGGCCGTCGTCGCGCACCGAACCGCCGAGCACGAAGGGCACTCCCGCCCGGACGCACTCATACAGCACCCCACGGCGGAGCCACCCCGCGTCAACTGCGTTGGCGATCGACCCGAACCGCCTAACTGTGTTGATGACCCGGAGGTGGTTGGCGTGGCCGTGCTCGCTCGGTTCAGCTCCGCTCAGCGGGACGCCGAGCGAGGTACCGAGCACCGCCGCCTCGATGTCGTGGGTGGCAAAGCCGTTGCCGGCGAACAGTGCCTGTACCCACCCCTCCCTTACCAAGGCGGCGAGGGCGGGCGCGGCCCCCGTGTGCACGACAGCCGGCCCGCACACCGCCAGGATCCCCCGGCTTTGACCCCCCACATCATGGAGGCGGGCGCGGCGCAGGGTGGCGGCCACGCGCTCCACCGTGAGGCCTTTGGGCTTTTCGGAGGAGACTTCGGAGGTCATGAAGGCAAACTCGCCCGGCCCTGCCGACCGGCGAGGTGGGGCTACCCGTACGCCGTGCATCCCGACCACGACCCGGTCGCCCCGGCGCGCCCGGTGCATGGGTAGGGTGCGTGCCGTGGTGCCGTCCAGGTCGACAACTACCGCGCAGTCCATTTCCGGCTGGCCGACTTCGACCCAATGGCCGCTCAACCGTACCCACGTAGGCAGGTTGGTGGTGGAGTAGAAGTCGTCCGGAAGCACGCCGTCCTGGTCCACGGGGACCAGGTGGGCCTCTTCCTGGCCCTCGCGGTTGACGCCATGAACCTGCACCCGCTCAAGGAGCGCACCGAGAGCGGCCTCGTCCGGGCATGACACTTCGATGCGTACGTGGCTCTCGTCGCGATTAGTGGTCCCGACGTCCAGTTCCAGGATCTTGTAGGACGCCCCCGCATCGACGATGGTGTCCAGGACCTTCACGAGGACAAGCGAGTCCAGGACGTGGCCGTCCAGGCGGACCACCTCGCTCACGGCTCGTGCCGAGGGGCCGGTCGTCTGCACAAGGGCCATTTTGGCACCCGCGGCCGGTCACGGTGCAGCGGTCAATGAGCGGGCCTGACGCCCACCTCCTCCAGGTGCTCGACCAGATCGGCTGGATCCTCGTAAACGCGGTAGGCACCCGCGGCCTGCAGCTCCTCCTGGCCATACCCCCCGGATAAGAGCCCTATGCCCAAAGCACCCGCCCTCTTGGCTGCCAGCAGGTCCCAGACGCTGTCACCCACGACAAAGCAGCGGGCCGGCTCGACCTTGAGCCTCTCGGCACCAGCCAAGAACAGGTCGGGGTCAGGCTTGGCCCGTGCTACTTGGTCGCGAGTGATGACCGGGACTGTTTCGGGCACTCGGAGCAGCGCCAGGGCGGGCGTGGCAACGCTCAGCGTCCCGCTGGTGGCGATGGCAAAGGCCACTTCGTGCTGGCCTAGGACCTCTAGCAGCTCACAAGCGCCGGGTAAAGGAGCCACCGTCCCGGCCCGCTGTGCGTAGCGCTCGGCATGGAGCCTTGTTAGGCGGGCCTGTGTCAGGGGGTCGAGGCTGAGGCCCGTTTCACGCTGGAGCGCAGTGATGAAAAGCCCGCCGCTCATCCCGATCCGCCGGTGGATGCGCCAGACCGAAAGGGGGATGCCGCATTCGACCAAAGCCTCTTGCCAGGCTGCCACGTGCTGGTACACCGAGTCCACCAAGGTCCCGTCCAGGTCGAACAGGAAGGCCGGTTGCCGCCCGCTGAGATTTGGCGCGCCCATGGCACAAACCTACATTGGTGGCCGTGCCCCAAAAGAACGTCCTTGGAGGCGAGCTCCAGCCTTGCAGTTTCGACCCCGTGACCGGGTTCTACCGAGACGGGTGCTGCACCAGCGGGCCCGAAGACCTGGGCTCGCACACCATCTGCGCCGTGGTCACGGCCAAGTTCTTGGACCACCAACGGGCCATAGGCAACGACCTGGTCACCGCCAGGCCGGAATACGGCTTCCAGGGGCTCGTCCCGGGAGACCGCTGGTGTGTGACGGCGCTCAACTGGCTGCTTGCGTTCCGGGACGGGGCGGCCTGCTTTGTCGTGCTGGAAGCGACCAATGAGGCCGTGCTCGAACTGGTACCGAAGGAGGCCTTGCAAGAGTACGCCGTGGACGTGCCCCCGAGCCTGCAAGGGCTTGGCGGTACAGGAGCCTAGTTGGTCCTAGCTGGCGGTGGGCGTACCTAGCAAGGAGCGGGCCTTGTCGACCCGGGCCTCGATGTCAGCCAAAAAGCTTGCCAAGGCCGCCTGTTTGGCTTCAACAGTGGCCCGGAGCTCCTCTTGCAGTGCTATGTACTCCCGGCAAAGAAGCGACCGCTCCTGGGCGCTGGTGTGCCGGTCATGGTAGGCCTCCCGGATCCGGGCCAGGCGGTCGTCGTTGTCCAGGACGGCTGCCACTTCGTCGAGGTTGAGGCCGAGCAGCTTTTGCAGCTCCCGGATGCGAGCTACCCTCGCCAGGTCCTCCTCGGAATACCTTCTCATCCCGCCCGGCGTCTGGCCGCTCGGCGTGACCAGCCCCAGCTCTTGATAATAGCGAAGGGCGCGCTCGGAGACCCCGAGCCGTGCTGCGGCCTCGCCAATGCTCAAGACCGCGGCGTCGGGCCGGGCGGGCACCCGGCCGGGCTGGCTCTTCAACGGGCCTCCACACCGACCTCGGCTTCGGCCGGGTACTTGTCCTCCGTCGGCCCGGCGGTGCTGGCCGCAGAGGTCTCGCCCCGACCCGGCCTTGCCGCATACACGTACCTCTTACCCCGAAGGGCGCTGGCCGCCACGGCGACCAGCGTTGCCCCGGCGGCGAAGTCGAACGACAGGTGGAGCCCGTTGGCGAACGGCTGGGCGATCAATTTCGGGAAGAACGAGCGGCCGGTTATATAAGCGATCTGGTGGGCACTGAGATGGTGGAGTGCCCCGGTCGGCCCGAGCAGCTCCTTTATCGGGTTGTACCCGAGGAAGGCGGAGAACAGGCTCCCGATGGGCGGTTCATTGGCCACCAGGTGGGCGGCTCCCCGGCGGACACCTTCCTGCACCAGGCCCTGGTAGAGGTGGGTTGGCAACTCGGACGCTAAGCCCAGGGTGACGACAGTGAAAAACAGGCCCATGGAAAGCACGGTGGCGGAGTTCTGGAACGTGTTCAGCATCCCTGCTCCTGCCCCCCGCTGGTCCGGGGGCAAGCTGTTCATAACCGAGGCTTGGTTGGGGGAAAAGAACATCCCCATGCCAACTGCAAATAAGAAAATGAGCAGAGCAAACCATATGTAGCTGAAGTTCATGGGCAACAGCTCCAGCAAAATGAACGCCGCCCCGCTCACGACCAAACCAGCAGTGGCCAAGCCTCGAGCTCCCAGGCTGTCGGAGAGGAAGCCGGCCAGAGGGCCCATGACCAAGAAGCCGAGGGTCAGCGGGACCATGAAGATGCCGGCCCATAACGGGGTTTGGGCAAAGCTGTAGCCGTGTTGGGGCAACCAGATGCCCTGGAGCCAGATAATAAGCATGAACTGCAGGCCTCCCCGACCCAACGCGCCGAGAAGGCCGGCTATGTTGCCCGCGCTAAAGGCGCGGGTGCGGAAGAGCCCGAGGCGGAACATGGGGTCGGGTACGCGCGTCTCGATGAACACGAACAGGGCCATGACGGCCAGTCCACCGAAGATCCCCAGCAGGACCCAGGGGTTGGTCCAGCCAGTCGGGTGCCCGCCGTATGGGAGGAGGGAGTACACGATGCCGGTCAACAACGAGATGAGGCCCACGGCGAAGGCGGCGTTGCCGAGCCAGTCGATCCTGGCCGGGGCACGCACGCCATTGTCCTTCAGTTTCAGGTAGGCCCAGACGGTCCCGAAAAGCCCGAAGGGCACTGATACCAAGAACACGAGGTGCCACTCGACTGGTCCGAGAACGCCACCCAGGATGAGGCCCAGGAAGGATCCGCTCACGGCGGCAATGCCGTTGAT
>JAKAWM010000158.1 GCA_021827285.1 Actinomycetes bacterium
TGACGCTGCCAACACCGCGTCCGCCTTGCCTACCACCGCACCATCGACCAGGTGGCGCAGGCAACCTACCCCGCCGCTGGCCACGATCGGGATCCCCGTCTCTTCTACTACCCGCCTGGTCAGGTCGAGGTCGTAACCCTGACGCGTGCCGTCCTGGTCCATCGAGTTCAGCACCAGTTCCCCGGCGCCAAGTTGCTCGCAGCGCACGGCCCAAGCCAGCGCGTCGACACCAGTCGGCACCCGGCCACCATGCGTGTAGACCTCCCACTCTGCCGGCTGTGCCCACTCTGCCGGCTGTGCCCACTCTGCCGGCTGCGCGCCGCGGTTGTCGCCCGGTCCGCCCTTACGCCGGACATCGATGCCCACGACCGTGCACTGGGACCCGAAAGTACCGGAAATCTCTCTCACCAATTCGGGACGGGCCACAGCCGCGGAGTTGACGCTCACCTTGTCGGCACCCACTCGCAACAGGCGTCGAGCGTCTTCCAACGTCCTCACCCCGCCACCCACGCTAAGAGGTATAAAGACCTGCTCAGCGGTACGGGCGACCACGTTGACCATGGTCCCGCGCTCCTCGGCCGAAGCCGTGATGTCATAGAAGACAATTTCATCAGCGCCCTCTCTGTCGTAGCGCTGCGCCAGTTCGACGGGGTCGCCGGCGTCACGTAGACCCTGGAAGCGCACTCCCTTCACCACCCGGCCGGCGTCCACGTCCAGGCAGGGGATAACCCTCACCGCCCTCAATCTTCTCTTTCTTTCTCCCGGGGGCCCAACCCCGGGTTGCGTTGAGAAGCGCGGCTCTCATTCCCGCCCCCACCCGCCGTGGGTGCGCCGCGGCAGGCAGCAACGGCGTCGCTCACCCTGAAGCGCCCCTCGTATATGGCCCGGCCTACTATGACCCCAGCCAGTCGCCGGCCACCGGCTTCGAGATGGCCCAACCTGCGCAGGTCGTCCAAGGAGCCCACCCCGCCGCTGGCCACGAGGGGCACGGGACAGGTCCCGAGCAGTGCCCGATAACCGGTCAGGTCAGGCCCGGTCATCAGCCCGTCCCGGGTGATCTCCGTCACCACGATGGCAGCCACCCCGGCCCGAGCCAGCTCACCCACCACGTCGCTCGCCCGCCTCCCGGCGCCCTCCTGCCACCCCTTCACCCGGACCTCGCCCTGCCAATGGTCCACCCCCGCCGCCACCCGGCCCGGCCAGCGCTCTACCAGGCTGAGCAGCAGCCCGGGGTCCTTTATGGCTGCGGTGCCCAGTACCACCCGAGCGACGCCGCAGCCCAAGAGAGCCTCGACATCGGCGGCCGTGCGCGCCCCTCCCCCAGCCTGCACAGGGACGCTGACGGCGGCGGCAATAGCGGCCACCACGGGACGGTTGACCGGGTTGCCGGTCCGTGCCGCGTCCAGGTCAACCACGTGAAGCCAGGGGGCCCCGGCGGCCTCGAAAGCCCGCGCTCGCTCCAGCGGATCACTGCCATAAACCGTCACCCGGGCAAAATCGCCCGCTGCCAGGCGCACACAACGCCCATCCCTAAGATCTATGGCTGGGTAGAGATCCATCGGGTCAGGCCGCACAGGCGGCGACAAAATTCGCCAAGATACCAAGCCCGACCGAAGACGACTTCTCTGGGTGGAACTGGGTTGCCCAGATGTCCCCCTGCTCAACGGCAGCGGCCACGTCTCCACCGTAGTCGCAGGTGGCTACCGTCTCAGGGCCAATGGGCGGAGCGTACGAATGCACGAAATAGGCCCACGCATCCGCCTCAAAGCCTCGCAACAGTCGGTTGCGCCTCGAGGCCGGCGCCATTAGGGGGTGCGGCCGGAGGAGGTTCCACTGCATTTGCGGCCGGCGCACGCCCTCGGGTAGTAGCCCTACTTTGCCAGCAAATATGCCGAACCCAGGCGCCCCCGGCGACTCGTCCGATCCTTCATAGAGCAGCTGCATCCCCACGCAAATACCGAGGAAGGGCCGGTCTGCGCGCGCCGCGCCCAGAGTGGCGTCCCAAAGGCCACTTCCAGACAACGCTTCGCTGCAGCGGCCGAAATTGCCCACGCCAGGCAGGACCACGCCATCGGCCCGGTCCACATCGGCAGCATGGCTGACCAAGCGGGCATCGGCGCCGACGTGGCAAAGGGCTTTCTCGGCCGAGCGGAGATTGCCGATGCCGTAGTCCACCACCGCGATGAACGGTCTCACAACACGCCCTTAGTGGACGGGATGGCACTGCCCTCGACCCTCACCGCGTCACGCAGCGCTCGGGCCACGGCTTTGAAAGACGCTTCGATTATGTGGTGCACGTTCTTCCCGCTCCGCAGCCGAACGTGCAGGGTTATGGCAGCCGATGTGACGAAGGCCCTCCAAAACTCCTCTGCCAGTTGCGGGTCAAAGGAGGGCGTACCAAGGGGGAAAGGCTCTGGTCCGAGATCAACGTCGTAGGCCAGGTAGGGCCGGCCGGAGAGATCGAGCGCCGCCTCCACCAGCGCCTCGTCCAAGGGTACGGCGATGGAGCCGAAGCGGCGCACGCCGGCCTTGCCCGCCAGGGCCCGGCTTAACGCCTCGCCTAGCGCTATCCCCACATCTTCGACCGTGTGGTGGGCATCAACCTCCAGATCTCCCTCGGCCTTGAGCGTGAGATCGAACCCGCCGTGGCGGCCCAGCTGGCCCAACATGTGGTCGAAGAACGGCAGTCCCGTAGCCACATCTACGAGCCCAGAACCGTCCACCTGCAGTGAAACGGAGATGGCCGTCTCTTTGGTGACTCTCTCAAGGTCGGAGGCGCGGCTGGTCACCTCAGCACCTCTTCGAGGGCGGCCAGGAAGCGGTCGTTTTCATCGGGCGTCCCCACCGTCACCCGCAAACAGCCCTCCAAGCCGGGCCAACTCGATGTGTCCCGGACCAAAACCGAACGAGCCACTAAAGCCTCCCATACATCCCGACCAGTCGATGTGGGTGGCCGGAAAAGGACAAAGTTAGCCTGCGAAGGCCACACTTTCTGGTTCATTTTCACGAGGGCCGTCTGGACACGCTCCCGCTCGGCTACCACCTGCGATACGCGGTCTTCCATCTGGCTGAAAAACTTGAGCGCCAGGCGCCCGGCCGCCTGTTTCAACCCGTCTAAGTGATAAGGCAGGGCCACTCTTTCCATGGTTTCGACCACTTTGGCCGGCCCCACCATGTACCCAAGCCGGAGCCCAGCCATGGACCAGGTCTTCGAGTATGTGCGCACCACCACCAGCGGGACCTCATCGCCCACCAGCTCAAGGGCGGACCATGAGGCGAACTGCCCGTAAGCCTCGTCCACCACGACCAGCCCCTGGGACGCCTCAACCAGCGCCGAGACGGTGGAGGGAGCCTCAGCTGTACCGGTCGGGTTGTTGGGCGAGCACACGAAAACCAACGACGGCTGTTCCCTTTCCATTAATCGCTGGCACGCGTCCAGGTCGAGGGTGAAGTCCGCCTTTCGCGCCCCCTGGACCACCTCGGTGCCGGTCAGGTGAGCGATGTGCGAGTGGAGGGCATAGGTCGGCTCCCACATGGCAGCCTTGCGACCGGCTCCGCCATACGCGAGACAAAGGCACTGAAGCACCTCATTGGACCCGTTAGCGGCAAAGATCTGCTCTGGTCCCACACCGTGCAGTTGGGCCAGGGCCTCGCGCAAAGCTCGTGCCGAGCGGTCGGGGTACCGGTTGAAGGCCATGTCGCGCGCCTGCTCTGTGACCGCCTCGAGCCACTCACGAGGGGGCGGGTAAGGCGACTCGTTCGTGTTCAGCCGAACCTCGACCTCCAGCTGGGGCGAGTGGTACCCCTCGCGAAGACCCAGATCGGAACGAGGCGCGGGCAGCCGGGTCATGCCGCCGGCTCCGGCCTGCCCAGGACCGGACCGGCCCGGCGCAGGGCCGATTCGGCATGGGCGCTCAGGCCCTCCGCCCATGCCAGTGCAGCCACATGGGGTGCTGCCCTGCGAAGGGCGTCCTCGTCCGCGGTCACTACGTGCACCCGCTTCATGAAGTCGGGCGTCCCGAGGGCGCTGGAGAACCTGGCGCTGCGGGCAGTCGGGAGCACGTGGCTTGGCCCGGCTACGTAGTCCCCGATGCTGGCCGGAGCCCACGGCCCGCAGAAGACAGCGCCCGCCGACCGCACCAAGGGGATGAGGGCCTCGGGGTCTTTGGTCATCAGCTCCAGGTGCTCGGGGCCGATCGCGTTGCAGACCGCCATGGCCTGCTCCGGCCCGCTGACGAGGGCCGACCAGCCACCCTTTTGGAGAGTAGCCAACACTTCCTGGCTGCGGGGTGACTCAGCTGCCAAGCGGTCCACCAGGTTTTCGACCGCCGACGCGACATCCTCCTGCCAGGTCACCAGCCAGGCGAGGCCGTCCGGGCCATGCTCGGCCTGCACCACGAGGTCGAGCGCCACATGCTCGGCCACCGATGTCTCGTCGGCTACCACCACCACTTCGGAGGGGCCGGCAAAGGCAGAGGGTACCCCGACCGCCCCGGCCCCAGCGACCAGGCGCTGGGCGGTGGCCACATAGCGGTTGCCCGGCCCGACAATCACGTCAACCGCTCGGATGGTTTGCGTCCCGTAGGCAAGAGCGGCAATCGCCTGGGCACCACCCACGGCGTAAACCTCCTCGACGCCGGCCACGGCAGCCGCGGCCAGAACCGCCGCGGCCACATGGCCGTCCGGCCCCGGCGGCGAGCACACGGCGACCTCGCGGACCCCCGCCACGAGCGCTGGAATGGCCGTCATGAGCAGGCTGGAGGCGAGCGGCGCCCTCCCCCCGGGCACGTAGCAGCCGGCCCGGTCAACCGGCACCAGCACTTCCCGCGTCACTATCCCAGCGGGTGATGTGTTCTCGAAGCTCCCTCGGGCTCCGGCTTCGGCCCGATGGAAGTCGGTGATAGCTCGGGCCGCGTGTTCCAGAGCGTGGCGTAGCTGTGGAGGGCTACCAGCGAGGGCGGCTTTGATGTCCCCGGACGGCACCAGCAAGTGCTCGGGCTTCACGCCGTCAAGACGCTTGGTCAGTTCCTCAAGCGCGGCGTCGCCTCCCGACCGGACCGAGGCCACGATCACCCGCACGGCCTCGGTGGCGTCGTCCTGGGCCGGCTCGGGCGCGGGCAGCAGGCGCCTGAGATCACCCGTGGCGCCGCGCAGATCGACGCGCCGGAGTAATGACATGCTCTTGATGCTAGCCATCCCCGTGGTGGCCATCCCCCTGGTGGCCATCCCCGTGGTGACCATCCCGGCGGTGGCCATCCCCGTGGTGACCATCCCGGCGGTGGCCATCCCCTTGGCCGCCCAGCTTGACCGGCCTGGCTCAGCTTGACCGGCCTCGCTCAGCCGGGAAAGCTTGCCCCATGAGCGCTGGTGCTGAGCTCGCCGCGGTGTCCACAACTCTCGGTGAGCTTTCCAAGAGGGTGTCACGCATCCTGGCTGAGCTCACCCCCGCTGACGACGACCGTTACGGCGCTGATCTGATGGAGGTCGAGCGCACGCTCGGGGCCGCCCACCGCAAGCTAGAGCGGCTGCTCCGTACCCGATAGCCATCGATCGTTTTGGCCCACAGCCGGGTGGAAGCGGCGGGGTGGAAGGGCCGGGTAGAAGGGGCGGGGTGGAAGGGCCGGGGGGAAGGGGCGGTTAGAGCAAAGGCCCGCCGGCCTAGCGGTCAGCGGGCGCCTCCCGGGTGCACGGGCAAGCGGGCCGAGGGGCAGAAGTCGGCCAGCACACACTCGGTGCACCTCGGGCGGCGGGCAATGCAGACCCGCCGCCCATGGAGGATCATGCGCAGGCTGAGGGCGCCCCATTCCCGGCTCGGCAACATCGAGCAGATCTCTGCCTCAACCCGGTCGGGGTCAGTCTCCCTGCTCAGTCCGAGGAGCCGGCTCAGCCGGCCGACATGGGTGTCGACGGGCAACCCCGGCAAGCCGAAGCCGACGCTGCGGACCACATTGGCGGTCTTGCGGCCCACCCCAGGCAGACTGACCAGATCCTCCATCGACCTGGGCACCTCGCCCCCGTACTGCTCGGCCACCGCTTTGGCTAGCCCAATGATGCTCCTGGCCTTGGCGCGGAAAAAACCGGTCGGGCGGATAATTGCCTCCACCTCTGCCGGGTCGGCGCGAGCCAGGTCATCGGGGGTTTTGAAGCGGGCGAAGAGGGCTGGGCTCACCGAGTTGACCCGTTCGTCGGTCGTCTGTGCCGACAGCACCGTCACCACGATCAGCTGCCAGGGTGATGAGAAGTCCAGCTCACACAGCTCGGACGCGCTGCCGGGGTACTCGCTGGCCAGCCGCTCGGCCGTGAGCTTGGCGCGCCCCGCCGGCGAACGGGGCCGGCCGCGGGCTGGTTCGCGGGCCACCGTACCAGGCTAGCCGGCTGCCTTGCCTGGCCTCCGGTCCGTGCCGCGCTTCACCTGAAAACGCCACCTCACTTGTCCCTCGGACAGTGACTGCAACGGGGCACCGAACAGGGAAACGGCCCTACGCGCGTGAAGGCTGTTGGCGTCGCGCCACTGCACTCTCCGAGAGTGATTTCAAGAGCGCCACCTCTGGAGGTTTCGGTCCCGGATCCGTAACTGAAACCTCCAAAGGCGGCTTCTCTAGAACCACTCTTGGAGGTTTCGGCGGCACGCTCTTCTCGGTTGGTCCGGTGAATGGCTCTTCTCGGTTGGTCCGGTGAATGGCTCTTCTCGGACTGAGTGGGCCAGCGCCATTTGGGCGCCAGGGTCACGCGCCACGACGGCCTCCTGCCACTAGGTTCGGGCTGGTGCACGAGATCGAGGTGAAGCACCAGCTCGGAGACCAGGACCTGGCCGCCGTGGCCGAGCTCCTGGCC
>JAKAWM010000159.1 GCA_021827285.1 Actinomycetes bacterium
CAATGCGGAAAAGTAACGCTGCAGGCGTTTTGCCCATTTGTCCCAGCTCAGGTTTTCGCGTTCGCGCACCGCGGCCGATGTCCTCCTCTCGGCGTCCTCGCCGTCCAGTTCTATGTGGCCCAGCTCGCTGTTGGGCACCAGAACACCGTTGTAAAAGAGGGCCGTACCGATACCGGTCCCGAGCGTCACCACTATCACCAGACCCGTTGCCTGGCGCGCCGCCCCCCAGGTCACCTCGGCAACGCCCGCCGCGTCTGCGTCGTTTACCGCCTTGACCGGCAGGCCGGTAGCGCTACCGATCACGTCCTCGATGTTCGTCCCGACCCACTGGGGGTCGACGTTGGCTGCGGTGCGGGCCACACCCGCCTGTACCACCGCCGGGAAGGTGCAGCCGATCGGCTCGTGCCAGGCGAAGTGGGCGACTACCTCGGCGACCGTGGCGGCCACCGCGGCCGGGGTGGACGGCTGCGGCGTGGGGACCTTGAAGCGCTCGGTGGCGAGGGTACCTGCGTCGAGGTCTACCACGGCACCTTTTATGCCCGAGCCCCCGATATCGACGCCGAAACCCCGAAGACCCATGCAGGCGAGCATACTAATGACCTCGTCTGGCGCTAGCCTGGTCCGGGATGAAAGACGAGCGTGAGCAAACAGAGCGCCTGAGCGGGGAGGGGCCACCCAACGAGCGCGGGCCCAGCCTAACCCCAGAGCAAAGAGACGTACTGTGGTGCTCGGCTACCGAGCCCCCCTGGTCGGGCAAGTACGTCCATAACCACGCCGACGGCACCTACAGATGCGCAGGGTGCGGAGCGGTGTTGTTCAGCTCTTCCACCAAGTTCGATTCGGGCACCGGCTGGCCGAGCTTCTACGAACCCGCGGTGGCGGGCGCAGTTGCCCTTCGGCCCGACAACAGCCACGGGGTGACCAGGACTGAGGTGACCTGCCGGAGCTGCGGCGGTCACTTGGGGCACGTTTTCGACGATGGTCCCGCGCCGACGGGCAAGCGCTATTGCATCAACTCTCTCGCTCTCGATTTCGAGAACGAGGGCTGAGCAACTCCCATGAGCGCGGGCGGTGACGGAGGCTAGTCTCTGTCCGCTTGCAAACGTACAATTGTTGGCCGGCAGTGAACCGACGACGACTGAGCCGAACTAGCCCAGCTAAGCGCGCCCGCGTCGTGGGTGCCCTGGTGCTGGCGCTCACTGCCTCCTCGTGCCAGGCCAGCGCCGAGCACGCGGCGCCGACGGCCTTCGCTAAGGCCAAGCAGGGGTCAACTACGACAGAAGCTCGGGCGGCGGCCGTCACGGCGCCGGTGCAGCCGACAAGCACCGCCCAGCCAACAACCAGCGCCCAGCCAACAACCAGCGCCCAGCCAACCACGAGCGCCCAGCCGACAACCAGCGCCCAGCCAACCACCAGCGCCCAGCCCCCGGCTAGCGCTACGGTGACAGCGCCCCCCACGGTGCCCACGTCCAGCTCGTCAAGCCCGCCGATCACCTTCGCCCACCATGGGCCCATCACCTCACCGCCCCTGCCCCCGGCTGGGCCAGGGTTCGTGGCCGGGCACGTCACCGCCATCGGCGACTCGGTCATGCTCGATTACGCACAACCGTTGAGCCAGGACATCCCGGGCGCGGACATCGAGGCCGCCGTAAGCCGCCAGTGGTCGGTGGGCGAGGCTCTGATCGGGCAGCTGAAAGCCGAGGGTCGCCTTGGTGCCGTCGTGATCATTGGGTTAGGCACCAATGGTCCGGTCACGGCTTCCGACTTCAACAAAATGATGACCGAGCTCCGGGGCGCATCAAGGGTGGTGTTCATCAACGTGCACGTAGACCGGCCCTGGCAGGGCTCGGTGAACGCGGTCCTGGCCGCGGGTGTGGCCCGTTACCCGAGAACGGTGCTGGCCGACTGGTACGGGTTGGTCAGTGCCCATCCAGGATGGCTATATAGCGACGGTACGCACCTGCCCATCGACGGGGCTGGTGCCCGGGCCCTGGCAGCATTGGTAGCGGCCAAAGTTTGAGCGACGACTTCGACGCGACGCCGGCCCAGTGACGGCCAAAGGGCGCCTCCGGCTTGGCGCCCGTGGACTGCGAGCTCAGCCGTTGACCCGCTGGCGTTCGGGGAGGATCCGGAGGATCACCCTTTCGCTACCGATCATTTTGGGGTCGTAGGGGTGGCCCGTGTACTTGTGCGCCAAGTCGTCGATGTGTGCTCGTGCCTCGGGCCCGGTTACCTTTTCGACGACCTTGCCGCGGACCTCCCCGTAGTGGTACGGGTTGGCGGAGTCGATGACCGTCACCGTGACGCGGGGGTCCTGGCTGATGTTCAGGTACTTCTGCCGGTGCACCTCAGTATTTATGAGCAAGTGGTCATCGTCGGCATCGACCCACATCACGTGGGACATGGGCTGCCCCCCGGGCAAGATGGTCGTGAAGGCGGCAAAGTTCTTGCCCTGGGCCAGCTCCCTGATCTGCTTGTCTAACATGGCTCAAAGGCTAGTAGCCGACAGGGCCAGTCAGGCGCGACAGCCCGCCATGGCCCCTTTTCTTAGCGCCGGCGAGCCCTTGGATCGGTGACCGAGGGGTGGGCCCAACCGCGATCGACATGGTTGATGTCCCGGCCAGGCGGTGCGATTTCGTCGATGCGGTCCAAGATCCCGTCGTCCAGGTGGAGCTCGCTGGTCTTCAGGAGCCCGGTCAGGTGGTCCATGGTGCGCGGGCCGATTATGGCCGAAGTAACTGCCGGGTGGTTGAGCACAAAGGCGATGGCCATTTCCGGGAGGCTGTAGCCCGCCTTCTGCGCCAGTTGGGCCAGTTCATCCACCGCGGCCAGCTTGGCCTGGTTGGCGGGGTCCTCCAGGTTGTAGCGCTCGGGTAGTCGTGCGGAGCGCCGGCTGGTGTTGTCCCGCCCGCTCCCGAAGCGACCCGACAGCCAGCCGCCCGCCAAGGGGCCCCACGTGAGCACGCCCATGCCGTAGCGCTGGCACACGGGCAGGAGATCGGCTTCTACGCCCCGCACCAGCAGCGAGTAGGGCGGCTGCTCGGTGGAGAACCGTTCGAGATGGCGGCGCTCGGACGCCCACTGGGCTTCGACCACCATCCAGGCGGGGAACGTGGAAGTGCCGAAGTAGCGGATCTTGCCGGCATGCACAAGATCGGTGAGCGCGGACAGGGTGTCGTCTATTTGTGTGTCAAGGTCGGGCCGATGGATCTGGTAAAGGTCGATGTAGTCCGTCCGCAGCCGGCGCAGGCTTGCCTCGCACTCGGCCAGCACCCAGCGTCGCGAATTTCCCTGCCTATTAGGACCATCCCCCATGTTGCCGTGGACCTTTGTGGCCAGGACGATGTCGTCCCTTTTGGACGGGGAGGCAGACGCCAGGGCCTTGCCTACTATTTCCTCCGACTCACCCCCGGAATAGACGTCAGCGGTATCGATGAAGTTTATGCCCTCGTCCAGGGCCCGGTTGATTATGCGCGCGCACTCGTCGTGGTCTGGGTTGCCCCAGGACCCGAACATCATCGCTCCCAGGCAGAGCGAGCTGACTTTTACGCCGGTGCGGCCAAGGGTGCGGTACTCCATGACCGCGACACTACGGCGGTTGGCCGCCTAAGCGGACAGGTGCAGCGTTGAGGGCTGGTTAGGCTTCTTGGGCGATCGCCCGTTCGGCCGCGTTGCGCTCGGCCCAAAGCTGGCGGCGACGCTTCCAAAACGGGGTCTTCCAAACCTTGAAGCCGCCCCGGCGCGGGGGCTGAGGCACCCGCTTGGGTTTGGGGGAGGCCTTGCGGCCAACGTCGTGGGCGACGACGGGCAGTACCGCCTCGTCGAGGGTTTCGTCGTCCATGGCAGCCACATGTAGATGGCTACGGACAGCGTGGCGTGTGGTGCGGCTACTCCGGCGCCGACGTTCCAGCGCATCTGGCACAATCGGAGCGTCCATCACTCTGCTCATGTCCACCTCCGCTACGTCCAGTTACCGCCGGCAACTGGGTTATGTCATTAACATGGTGCCACGTCAGGACGCCGTTGTGAATAATCTTTCCCTAAAAACGGTTGAGCGCCAGTAGCGCAGTTCAGCGACGCTTTCCTTGATGTCTTCGAGGGCGCGGTGGGCGCCCTGCTTCTTCGGGGCGGCGGCGAAGGCCTCCGGGTACCAGCGCCTGGCCAGCTCCTTCACGGTGGACACATCGATCGAACGGTAATGGAGGTGGGCTTCTAGCTCCGGCAGGTAGGCGGCCAGGAAGCGCCGGTCCACGCCGATCGAGTTGCCGCACAGGGGGACCGTCCTCGGTTCGGGTACGTGGCCCTGCACGAAGGCCAACGTCTCTCGGGCGGCTTGTTCCAAGGTCACGGTCGAGCTGGCGATGGCCTCGAGCAGGCCGCTTTTGGTGTGCATCTGGCGGACCACGTCTTCCATGGCTTCGAGCGCCTCGGATGGAGCAGATAGGACCAGGTCGGGCCCCTCGGCCACGACGTCGAGCTCGTCGTTGGTCACCAGCGTGGCGATCTCGACAATGACGTCGCGGGCGGGGTCAAGGCCGGTCATTTCCAGGTCTAGCCACACGAGCACGCTGGGGACTTTACTCGTCTAGGCCGGGATGCACCGGCGGCGGTCTTGGCCACCGGCCGGGCGGCACCCTTGGGCCCACCGGCTGGGGCGCCTACCGTGGTAGGGGTGGAAGCCTCCATGGCCGTAAAGATCGAGGTGCAGCGCCTTGACCCCGACCTGCCCCTTCCCAGTTATGCCAGAGCCGGCGATGCTGGCTTGGACCTGCTGGCTCGCGCTGACATGACGCTCCCGGCAGCCGGCGGTCGTGCGCTAGTGCCGACAGGGATCGCGGTGGCCATACCGCTCGGCTATGCCGGTTTCGTGCAGCCCCGCAGCGGTTTGGCCCTTCGCCACGGCGTCACCGTCCTGAACGCGCCGGGGCTGATCGACTCGGGTTACCGGGACGAACTGATGGTGGTGCTGGTCAATACCGACCCTTCCATTGCCTATCAGGTGCATCGGGGTGACCGGATTGCCCAGCTGGTGATCAAGGCTGTCGTTCTTGCCGAGCTGGTCCCCGTTGGTTCTCTCCCCGAGTCGGAGCGGGGCCTGGGCGGGTTCGGGCACTCCGGGCGGTAAGGGTGGTGCCAAGGTGGGCCGTAGCCGCCCTCGGCCGGTATGGGCGGCCCTCACACGGGTCGGTAAGCTACGCGGTCACCGCCATCGGGGACGTTCAGCGCTAAAGTGACCGTACTGCTGTGCCCGAGCTGCCCGAGGTGGAGGCCCTCGCCCTTTTTCTTACCGAGCGCGCTGGCGGTCTGATCGTGACGCGAGCCGAGCTCGGGTCGCTGTCGGCTTTGAAAACCTTCGACCCCCCCTTGGGTGCGCTCGTCGGCCGGCGGGTGATGGCTTCGGAGCGGCGGGGCAAGTACCTGTGCACTCGTTTCGCCGGAGGGCCCGATGTGTGGCTGGTGGTGCACCTGGCCAGGGCGGGGTGGTTGCACTGGCGTGACAACTTGCCCGCCGGCCCGGCCCGGCCGGGAAGGGGCCCGTTGGCTTTGCGGATGGGCCTGTCGGACGGGGCGGGCTTCGACTTGACCGAGCAGGGCACGGAGAAAAGGTTGGCCCTGTGGGTCGTGCGCGACCCCTCTGCTGTCGAGGGGATCTCTCGGCTGGGACCGGATCCACTCTCACCCGGCTTCGACGAGGCGGTGCTGGCCTTGGCCTTAGCCAACGCTGGTGGCCAGTTGAAGAGCGCCCTCTCCGACCAGTCCGTGTTGGCCGGGGTGGGCAACGCCTGCTCAGACGAGGTCCTTTGGGCGGCCAAGCTGTCGCCCTTCAAGCCGGTGGCTCACCTCAGCCCGGCCGAACTGGCCCGGCTGCACGATGCCCTGGTGGGCGTGCTTCGCTCAGCCGTCGAACGTAGCCTGGGCGAACCCGCCGCCGCCCTCAAAGATGCCAAGCGGAGCGGCTTGTCCGTCCACGCTCGCGGTGGCCAACCATGCCCGGCCTGCGGGGCGACCATCATGGAGGTCCACCTAGCCAAGCGCAGCTTCCAGTACTGCCCTACCTGCCAGACCGGTGGCAAGGTCCTGGCTGACCGCCGGCTCTCGCGGCTGTTGAAGTGAACCGTCCCGGCACCGGGCCTTCTGGAAGGGCCTCATTGAGCGACGAGATCGAGGTGGTCCACAGAGGTGTCCGTTGGCGGCGCGGCGCGTACCACCTGTCGTGGTACAACGAGGGTCTCGGCCAGTGGGTCGACTGGTGCCCGGGTGCAGATGCGCCACCCCTGCCCGTGGGCTGGGAGCGTCCCGGTGAAGGTGCCGCTGCCGCCAGCCTGAGTGGGGAGCGCCCAAGTGAGGGGCGAAACGCCATGGCCGCCCGGGCTTCGATGCGTTCCCCCTACCGGATAGTGCCGATCCTGGTTGCCGTTTCAATTGTGGCCGTGGCCGTCTGGCAGGCAACCCGGCCCCCGCGCCACGCCGGGCCCAGCGACATCGCCGCGGCCCAAGCGTTGAAAGGCCAATGCCTGACCCGAACGGGGGACAGGAAGGGCCCTCCGGTGTACTCGCCCTTGCCGGTTGCCTGCGGCCAGCATGGTGCCGCCGTCAAGGTGGTCAGCGTCCTCGTACCCGGGCACCCCGGTTCGTGCCCCCGGGGGAGCATGGTGGTCCAGGTGCTCCAGCCCGGCGTTCTCGGGGAACCGAGCGAGTGCGTCGTGCCGGTGAGGCGCTAATCTGTCTAGGACAACGCGGACGTGGCTCAGTTGGTAGAGCATCACCTTGCCAAGGTGAGGGTCGCGGGTTCGAATCCCGTCGTCCGCTCCAGGGGTTAGCGACAT
>JAKAWM010000160.1 GCA_021827285.1 Actinomycetes bacterium
TTATGAACAGGACTGTCTCGGCCATCCGGAAGCCGGCCTCGGAGCCCAGCCCGACTACCCACGTGCCGGCCAGAGGGCCGGCGGGCGGCGCCACCCGGCCCGCCGGGAGGGCGTAGAGAGCAGGCACCGGCCCCAGGGCGAAAGCCAGCGTCGCTGCGGCCACTGCTAGCACCACCACCGCTCCGGCGCCTGCCAGGGACCAGCGCAGCCACCGGCGCTTGCAGCCGGCCCGCCGTGGGACCGGTCCCGGTGCTCCCCGGTCGCCAGGCGCCCGTGTTTTGCCTGTCGCCATCCTACGAGTGCCCCGGACGTCCCGTTGACGTCACTTACTTGCTGGTTAACTGCTTGAGCGTCCACTTTTGCCGGCCTCCTCCGGGCTCTTTTCGATGAGCGACGCGGCCCACCGCCCACAGGCTTGGCCCGGCGCAGCCGCCGGCTGCCCGAGCCCGAGACCGAGCGCAGGATGCTGGAGGCCGCCCTATGCTGGAGGCCGCCCTCCCCGGGGTGAAGCGAACGGGCTTCACGGTCAGCCTGGACAGCATCAGCATGGAGGCCGTCATCCGCGAGGCCGGTGTTTCCCGGAGCGCCGTCTACCGGCGCTGGCCGTACAAGGACTTATCCGTGAGCGACCTGGTGAAGGTGCTAGGCGAGGCGGCCGTGCCGAGCGCCGCGGACCACGAGGCCATCATCGGAGCCATAAAGGCGGTGGCCGCCGAGCACGACAGCTGGTTGGATACGGGCGAAGGCCGCCGTGGGCTGCTGGTAGAAGTGTTCCGCCACGCCGCGTGGGCCGACTTCGAAGCGCTGTACCGGTCCCGCGAATGGCGCACCTACCTCGCTCTCCACGCCACTTTCATGGGCCTGCCGGCCGGTGAGCTGCGCGACGAGGTGCAGGCCACGCTGGCTCGTTCGGAGCGAGGCTTCATCGGCCGTGTGGCCGAGGCATGGGAGCACGTCGCCGGCCTGTCCGGCTACCGCCTGCGACCCTGAGCTCGGTGCCAGTTACGAGGTCTTGGCCGCCTTAGTGAGCGCCATCAGCCTCGTCCTCGTCCTCATGTCCCTTTCGATGCCCGAGTTCGCGTGTGGAACAGGGGGCGGCGTTGCTCCTCGGAGTCGTATTGCGCTGCGTTGGAGAAGGGAAGGAACCCGGGTGCATCGGTGACTGGACGCAACTCCGGCCCGAAGGAGTCAGTGGTCCCGCCGATATGCCAACAGATTGAGCGCGCCGACACGCCGGCGAGGACGATGCCCCGCTCCCAGCAGTCCCGCAAAACCCGGTCCAGACCGTGAAGGCGCGACGGCGCGAGGAGGTTGGCCGTGCTGCCACCGTCGACCCAGACTGCGTCCTGCGCCAACAGGTGAGCCGCTATGTCAGCGACGCTGGGCATGGGGAAGAGGTTGAGGCACGACACCGTCACCTGTCGGTCGTAGTACGCGGAGTGAAGGGTCGCGTTCCACCAGGCTTGGTCGCCGCCGGCAGTATTGACGAAGCAAAGCTTGGGTGTCGCCCGGGGCTGAGCCAACTCGAGTGCATAGTCGAGCAGGGGACCGGGGCGCACGAGGGTCCGGGGATCGGGGAACAACCCTCCGCTCATGGCGAGGATGGTCGGTTGCGTGGTCATTATGACCGCTCGTCGGCCTCCGTCACGTACTCCCAGTCCACGTGGTCTCGGCGCTCGATGGTGATCGGTGTTTGTCGGGCCTTGGACAGGCCCCTTGCATAGTCCTCGGCGGCATCGTCATCAAGCAGTTGACGTTGCTCGACCTCAGTCTCGTCTGGCTGGAGGAATCGGTAAAGAGAACTACCGTCTGAGGAGGGTTGAATACCTGCCATTGGCCTACGTTACGCCAAGTTGGACGGTTCTGCCGGGCGCGCCACCCGTGCTCAGACGCGCGGGCCGGGTCGGGCGGACGACCCAGCCCAGGTACGGGTTCGGGTGACTGTAAAGAAACCCGGCCTGGCCCCGGCCCGGAGGGGGTAGTTGGGCAGGACTTGCCAACAGCCGCCAACCGTCGGGCCGGCTTTAACTGATGCTGGAGTATGTAAATCCGGCCCAGCAAAAGCGGGAGGGGTTTGAAGCGTTGTTAATACACGCCCGGCCCGGCCGATAAGGGACGACGGGCGGCCTTATTTGCAAGATTTGCAAACGGGCCCCAAGCTCGCCCGCCGCTCGCCGCCCCTTACCCCAGAGCCGGCTGCGCCGGCTGGCGGGGTCCCGTAATCGGCCGGCGTCTGGGGGCTGTGGCTGTCAATCGGGATGGGCCCCTGCGAGCAACAGCCCATCGACGCGTTCCAGACGGGGCTCGCTGAGAGTGCCCCGCATTTCGTGCTTTTGCGCCGCCTCCGGGCCAGCCCCAACCTCTCAACCCATGGCCTCAGCGGCGTAGGTTCTTCCGCAACGCGTTCGCTACTTGTCCGCAGCTGAGGGCGGGCTTGGAATGGGCCGCCTTAGGGTAGTTGGACGGGCCGAGCGAGGGGACCTGCCAGGCGCTCGCCGCGTAGCTGATCGCCTTTTCCGCTAGGGAGAGCCCCTGGTCGTCATCGACCCGACCGTGGCGCAGCACTTGGGAGACCAGTCTCGCGGCGGCGGGCGTCTCGATGAGCCCCCCGTGGAAGGCCGGCACCACGACCGAGGGGTAGGAGAGTTTGTAGGTTGTGGGCGTGGCGGTGGCATCAGCTAGAGGGAGCAGCGCGAACTGGCGAGCCCCCGGGAGGGGGCAGGCCATGGCTTCTCGCAGGAGGGGGGCCTCGCTGTCCAAAGAGGCCAGAAGCGGGTTGTCCGGCGACAGATCCACGGGCGAGACCGACTGAAAGGCGTCGCCGATCAACTTCATGGCCGTGCTGCTCGCTACCCCCCACCCCTTGTCGCCCTTAGTGGGGTACCAGACGCGCCCGGGGCTCACTAGGGGGCTCGCCATCACGAGCATCGACACGTGGAGGTCGGGCCTGGCCAAGAGGGCAGATTTAGCGATGAGCGCTCCCTCGCTTTCGGCCACGATGTCGACGCTTTGGCCCGTGGCTTGGTACAGCGCGGCCACCTGCTGCAGGAGCATCCGGTCTAGCTGCCCGAGTGGCTTGGCCGTGTCCGCCCCTTTGTAGGGCAACGGTGCACCCGATGCTGTGAGGCCTCGGTAAGAGAAGGGTTCCTCGATGAAGTTCCCTGGGATCGGGTGCTCGCTGGTGCCGTCCCAACTCGAACCATAACCCGAGACAAGGAGCACGGCCGGCCCGGTCGACGCGTAGGCGGAGGGGGCTGTGGCCAGGGGCTCGAATGTGCTGGTTGGGGACCTCTTGGCCGACTCGAAGCCGAGGACGGTGCCTCCCACGACGATGGCGGCCAATGCGGCAACAGATAGCGCCGCGACTGGTACCTTGTGGCGCGCCGGTTCGCGGTCGGCTACGGCATGGACCACGCCGAACCACGACCAGGCGTTGAACAACCCGGAAAGCGCGGCGACCACGGGCCAAAGCACCCGTGGAGCGGCGGACATGGCGGCGCTCGAAGCGCTCAGCACCGCGAAGGCCAGCACCACCCACCCGAGGGCCCGCAGCGAGAACAGCCTTCGCCACCAGTCGCCGCTCACTGCAGCAGGGTGCACGATCAATGCGACGAGCAGTGCCAACGGCACGGCCGCCAGGAACAGCCACGAGATAGGCACGGCGGCCAGGCCAAAAAGCAGGGCCACGCTCGGTACAAGGAGCACTGCGGCCAAGGCGGTGCCAAAGACGCTACGGAAGACCAACATGGCCGGGGAAGGGCGAGCCACTCGCCCCGGCCAGGCGAGGCCGATCGAAAGGGCGGTGATCGCCCCCCGTACGAGGAGCATCGCCCCGAGTTCGCCAGCCAGAGCCCACCAGGAGTACTGGTACACGCTTATCCAGCGGAGGTCGCCGAACACGCCGAAAGGCGCAATCGCGCTCGCCTGCGGCGCCAGGTCGGGCCGAGCGTTGGAGTCGAATCCCATGACTAAGCCCGTCTGCACCAGGTTGAGGCCGATGCAAAGCGCGGCCAACCTGGGCCATGAGGGTACGCCGCGGAGCGCCCCGACGAGGCGGGCCGTCCTTTGGCCCGCAGTGCGAGCCTTGGCCATAACTAGACCATACCCGCGGGGTGCCGTCGTTAGCCGGGACTCTTGGGACTAGCTACTCCACCAGAGGGCCGGACTGCTCGTCGGCGGAGGCGCCGGGGACCGAACCGGGGACGACCGAGCCGTGTAAGGTCGAAAAGGCCGCTCAGCCGCCGGCGCTGCGCCGGCTCCGCGCCCGCAGGACCAGCGCTTGGCGTTCCATGCCGTCGCTGGCGCCCTCGGGGTGCAGCCGCCTCACGCCGTCTTGGAGCCGCGCCGTGGAGGAGACGAGCCACTCCTGGCACTGAGGCGCCGGCAGTGGGCGGGCAAGGAAAAACCCTTGTGCGGCATCGCAACCGAGGCCCTCTAGGTGTGAGAGCGTGGCCTGGTCCTCGACACCTTCGGCGGTCACGGTGCGGCCAAGGCTGCGGGCGAGCTCGATAGTAGAGCGGACTATTGCTTCGTCGCCTTTGTCGTGGGTGATCTCCTTTACGAACGAACGGTCGATCTTTAGCTCATGGAAGGGCAACTGCTTGAGGCGGCTGAGGGAGGAGAAGCCAGTCCCGTAATCGTCGATGGAGAGGCCGATGCCAAGGCGGCGGAGCCGGGAGAGCACCCGGACAGAGCCCTGGAGGTCCGCCATCGCCGAGGATTCCGTCAGCTCCAAGGTGAGGGCGCCCGGCTCCAGGCCAGTTTGGTCGAGCAGGTCGTTCAAGCGTTCGGCTATGTCCATGCTCATGAGGCTCCTAGCCGAGAGGTTGACCGCCACATGCAAGCCTGGTACGACCAGCTGGCGCCACGTCCGGGCCTGCTTAAGGGCGGTACCGAGGACCCACCAGGTGAGCTGGTCGATCAAGCCGGCGCTCTCGGCCACGGGGATGAACTCCGTCGGCGGGATCGGGCCGAACTGGTCATGGTTCCAGCGCAGCAGGGCCTCGCAGCTCACCACTTTGCCCGAGGACAGTTCGACGACCGGTTGGTACCACACGTCCAGATCCCCGAACTCGATGGCCTGGCGCAGTTCGGTGGCGAGCCTGAGGCGGCGCAGCGTGCTCTGGTCCGCGGCCCGGTCGTAGAAGCGGGCCCCCCCACCGGAGCGCTTGGCCGTGTACATCGCGATGTCGGCGTGGCGCATAAGGCTCGTGGCATCGTGGCTGTGCAGCTGAGACACGGCCACACCGAGGCTCGCCCTCACGTCCAGGAGCAGCCCCTCAACAGCCAGGGGCTCGCGTATGAGGTCGAGCACCTCGTCCGCCTTGGAGGAGATCGCCTCTTCGCTCGGAGCCCGCGGCATCAGCACAGCAAACTCGTCGCCGCCGAGGCGGGCCACGACATCGCCTCCCCTGGCCAAAGGTACGAGGCGGTGGGCGACCTCGACCAGGATGGCGTCGCCGGTGTGGTGCCCGAGGGTGTCGTTGACCTCCTTAAACCCGTCCAGGTCTATGAGCAGCACGGCCACCTGCCCCCGGCCGTTGTCGGCGTGCAGTGCGTCCTCCAGGTGCTGGGACAGGTAGGACCGGTTGGGTAGACCCGTGAGCGAGTCGTGCTGAGCTTGATGCTGGCGCACTTCGGCTTCTAGCCGGAGCGACTCGAGCAGCCTGCTGCTGCGCAGCGACACCTCGGCGTTGGCTGCGAGGACCTCCAAGAAGCGCCGGTCCTCATCGCTCCATCCTTCGTGCCTGAAGGGACGGTCTGCTACCAGCAGGTACCCCGAACTTGGGTCGTCGTGCTTCAAAGGCGCGACCAAACCCTCCCGCAACCCGTGCTCGTGGAGAGCTTCGCTCAGTTCGCCTACTTCGTGCTTGCCCTCGCTAAACAGCATGGCCCCGCCCTCGAAGGCGATCGTGTCGAGATGCGTGAGGGCCGTTTGCGGCTCGATGGCCGGTGGCCCTTCGCCGGCAAGAGCGCAGTGGAGGGCAACCCCCGGGTAGCCCCTGTTGCCTTTCCCGGCTGAAATGGGGAGGACCAGTTCGGCATGGCTGGCCGAGAGCAAAGTGCGCGCCTCGTCGAGCACAGCCGCGATGACCTCGGAGGCTTCGATGAGAGACGACACATTGCGGGTGAAATCGAACAGCCGGCCCAGGTTGGCCCGGTGCTGGCTGGCCACCGCGGCTTCCCGGTACGCGAAGACGGCTGCACCCACAACGGCGACGAACAGCACCACGCCCCACTTGTTTACGGAGATCAAGGTGACCGCCATGAGGCCGGCGAGCGCACATACGACCACTCCCAGTGCAACCTGGGTGAGGATGGGCCTCACGGCAGGGCGGCGCCAGCGAGGGTCGACCGCACCCATGATGCCGAGGAGGAGGACGATGTTCACGAGGTTTATAGTGGCGATGGCGGTCAAGCTGACCGCCCAACCCTGCAACTTCGCGGGAGATGAGCCGCCGATCAGTTCGTCGAAAACGAAGATCCCCGCACACGCGCTGGCCGCGTAAACCAGTAAGTTCATCAGGATTTTGAGCGGTTGCAGCCTCCTCTGCACCCCCGCGGCCAGGTTGCCAGCGGACAGAGCGACCAAGGCCAGGGCCGGAGAGAGGAAGACGGTGGCAACCAGGGCGGATATCTCGGACAGGGCCACGGAGGCGCTGTGCCTGCGGTTACGGACCGTCACCGGGTACAGGAAGGAGGCCCACGTGCCTAGCGCCACGAGCGGCGCAAACCAGGTTTGGTTACCGCCTACAGGCTGGCGTCCTGAGAGGCCGAAGG
>JAKAWM010000161.1 GCA_021827285.1 Actinomycetes bacterium
GGGGTACGGAGGCGGTGGCTGCTCCGTCGCTGTCACGGGGCAATTATGGCAGGGTCTGGTCTGGTTTGGCGCGATCTTGCCGTGCCGCCAGCCGCCGACCGAGGCGTGCTCCTGAGACGGGCGAGCAGCGCCGCGACCAAGGGAGACGCCGGCCAAGAGGAGCGCGGCTGCTTCGTACACGCGTCCCACCTCTCCGGCGGACCGATGAGCCCCACCGAGGCTGGCGTTACGCCGTCATGGGACGCGCACCACGAGCGCGGCAGGTAGGACGCTCACCTTTAGCTCCGTCCCGCTGGCGATCACCTCGCCGTCGATTTGGCGGGGTACCACCGCGCCGGCTGTGACTTCGACCCGCCGGACCTGGTGACGTTCCAAGTACGGCTCATTGTGACGGCTCCCGGCCAAGACGTGCTCGGCCAGGAGGGCCCATTCGAGCGGTCCTCGCGGTGCCAGGACGCAGACGTCGAGCAGGCCGTCATCCACCCTGGCCTCAGGCAACAAGGGAAAACCTCCGGGCAGGGCACCTATGTTGCCTACCACTACGGTGCGCGCGGACCGAGCCAGGGGCTCGCCGCCGTCCAGGCGTAGCGTGTAGTCATGTGGCGGCAGGTGCAAGTTGGAAAGGCCAGCGACGGCGTAGCTGAACCAGCCGAGGTGTTCCTTCAGCAGCTCCGGGGTGGCTCCGACGACCGCCGCGTCCAGCCCCATGCCGGCCATAGCGACGCACACGTGGTCGCCACAGATGGCGACGTCGGTGCGCCTCTCGTTTTGGCCGAAGCCAGTGGCGAGGGCAGCCTCAGGCCCGGTCGGGATGCCTACGCTGTGGGCGAAGAGGTTGGCCGTACCCCAGGGCAGGACCGCCAACGGGGTGGCGGTGCCGGTGGCGACGATCACCTGTGCGCAGGTGCGGACGGTGCCATCGCCTCCAGCCGCGAAAACCAAAGCGTCTTCCCGGGTAGCAAGGTACTCGTTGAGCTCGGCATCGCCGGCCCCGCCGGCCGTGTCAATAAAGCGGGGGTACCAGCCGTGCCGTTCGGCGCCCTCCCGGCACCACTGCCTGAGCCGGCCCTGATGGCGGCCGCCGGCCGAGTTGACCACAAAGGCGACCTGCCTCATGACGAGAGGTTAGGACGCGGAGGATCCGCCATCCACGAGGGCGCCTCTTGCCGGCTGCACATCGGGGCCACCTCCCGGCTGGGCATCGGCAGCTCATCCTGGGGACGCATCGGTGGCTTCGGGTGGGGAACGGACGGACGGCTGCCCCATCCGGATTGAGACTCAGTCTCAAAAGAGGCTATACTTGCACCCATGAGTGGTCGATCCCTCCCAAACAGGCGTAGCTACGCCGCCCCGGGCGGCCGCCCCGCGAGCCCCGCCCCAGGCGGCCGCCCTGACCGCCCTGACCGCCCTACACGCCCCGGCCTTGCCTCCTCCGGCCACTGTGCCTTGCGGGCCCGCTCGGCCCGGCTGGCCCCGCTGGCCACGATGGCAGCCTTGATCGTGCTTGTTTCCTGGTGCGGCCCTGCGGGGGCCTCCCTCTCCAGGGCATCAACCGGGAGCGCGGGCAAGATCGAGGCGGTCGGCGCCGAGAACCAGTACGCCGACGTCATTTCCCAAGTCGGTGGCCGCTATGTCAGCGTCCAGTCGGTCATCAACAACCCCAATGCCGATCCGCACTCCTTCGAAGCCAGTACCAGCGTGGCCGAAGAGGTGAGCAGGGCGCAACTGGTTGTCCAAAACGGCCTGGGCTACGACGCCTTCATGGGCAAGATCGAGGCGTCCAGCCCGAATGCCAAACGCCAAGTGCTCGTTGTGCAGGACCTGCTTAAGGTGCCCAGCAGTGCCTTCAATCCCCACCTGTGGTACGACCCTGGCACGATGCCCAAGGTGGCCCAGGCGGTGGCGGTCGCGCTCGCCAAGTTGGAGCCTTCTCGCTCGGCCTACTTCAAGGCAAACGCCAAGCGGTTCGACGACTCGCTCAAGCCGTGGCTAAGTGCCATCGCCCGGTTCAAGGCTCATTACCGCGGCATCCCCGTGGCTGTTACCGAGCCGGTTGGCGATTACCTGCTCCAAGCCATGGGCGTCCGCGTACTAACGCCGAAGTCGCTGCAGTTGGCCGTTATGAACGGGACGGACCCCTCCCCGCAAGACATATCCACCCAGGACCACCTCATCAGCAGCCGCCAAGTCCGGTTGGTCGTCTACAACGCGCAGGTGACCAACAACCTCACCGGGACCTTCTTGGCCAACGCCAAGAAGGCGGGCGTGCCGGTCGTGGCGGTGTACGAGACCATGCCAACGCCCGGTTACGACTACCAGACCTGGATGGTGGCCGAGGTCCGCGCCATTCAAAAAGCAGTGCTCAACAAGGTTTCCACTTTGAGGTTCTGAACATGGTCCCAATTACCAGCTTGCCTGGCCCGCGGCCGGGCCTCGGGGCGGGGAGCGCAGGGCTCCGTGCCCCTGAGCTCTCTGAACCCGCGCTCAGCGTCGAGGGCCTGACTGTGCGCCTACCGGGGCGCGAAGTCCTGCGAGACGTCTCCTTTTCCGTTGCCCCCGGCGAGTTGACCGGCCTGATCGGGTCTAACGGTGCCGGGAAGACGACCCTTTTGCGTGCCGTCCTCGGGTTGCAGGGGCTGGCCGCCGGGCGGGTGGCGGCCAAACGCCCGATCGGCTATGTCCCCCAAAAGGTGTTGCTCGACCCCGACCTACCCGTACGGGCCCGAGATCTGGTAGGGCTTGGTCTCGAAGGCACCCGCTTGGGCCTGCCGTGGCCTTCGCGCGCCCGGCGTGCCCGCGTTGACGAGCTTCTCGGATCGGTCGAGGCCTCCTCCCTGGCTGAGGCCCGGGTTGGTACCCTCTCAGGCGGAGAGCAGCAGAAGATCCTGATAGCCCACGCTCTTGCCCGCCGGCCCAAGCTGCTCCTGCTTGACGAGCCTCTGGCCAATCTCGACTTGAAGGCGACCCAAGAGGTGGTGGCCCTCCTGTCGCGCATCGCGAAGACCCATGGCGTCGCTGTCCTGCTTTCCACCCACGACATAAACCCGTTGCTGGCGGTCATGGACCGGGTTGTCTACTTGGCTGGCGGGCGAGCGGCCAGCGGGACGACCGACGAGGTGGTGCAAACCGATGTCCTCAGCGCCCTTTACGGGCACCATGTATGCGTGGTGCGCCTCCACGGGCGCGTCCTCGTTTCGACCACAGATGAGCACGGGGAACAAGGCTGCGACGTGGCCGCGGACGCGTGGGAAGGGGCGGGCCCCACTACTGTCCGAGCCGTCGTGCCTGCCCCGGGCGATGAAGGTTCAAGCTCGTGAACTGGTACCACGCCTTGCTCGCACCCGGGCTCTTCGCTAACCCCTCGGTGCAGGAGGCGGCCGTGGTCGGCGCGTTGGTGGCGGCGGTTTGCGGGCCAGTAGGGATGTTCACGGTTATGCGGTCTCAGTCCTTTGCCGGTCACGCGCTGGCGGACATCGCCTCGACGGGCGGCTCGGGTGCCCTTCTGCTCGGTCTCTCCCCGCTCCTCGGCTTCGTGGTCTTTGGAGTGACTGCCTCAGGGACTATGGAGATGGTCGGTACCCACCGCCGGCAGGGCCGCGACCTCGTTACCGGTATCGTGCTCGGCGCTTCGCTGGGTTTGTCAGCTCTGTTCCTTTACCTGACGGCGACCTCGCAAACAACGACTGGCGCCGCGGTCACCATCCTTTTCGGTTCGATCTTCGCCGTCACCTCTTCGACCGTCTGGTTTGCGGTGGGCGTTGGCGGCGCGGCCTTGGTCCTGCTCGGCCTCCTCTACCGTCCCCTGCTCGTCAGTTCGGTCAATCCCGAGTTGGCGGCTGCCCAGGGGATCCCGGTCCGCCTCGTGGGCCTGGCCCACATGGTGGCCCTCGCCCTGGCGGTCGCCCTTTCGGCCCTTACCATCGGTGCCATTTTGAGTACCGCCCTGCTCATCGGGCCGGCCGCCGCCGCCTTGTACCTGACCCGTAGCCCTGGTCGGGCCATGGTCATGGCATCCGGCGTGAGCCTGGTGGTGACGTGGATCGGGGTGGCCCTAGCCTACGACAGCTACGACTGGCTCCCTTCCCACCAGGGCTGGCCGGTCAGTTTCTTCGTGGTGCTGCTGGTGCTGGCGACCTACGCCCTGGCTCGCGTCGCCGTGTGGCGCCGAGTTGGGCCCCGGCGGCGGAAGGCCGTGCCAGCCGGCGCTGGTTGGCGTGGGGAGCGCTGATGTTCTCTGGGTTCATGGTCAACACCTGGCTGGGAGGCAGTGTCATGGCAGCCGTAGCCGGGCTGGTGGGGTTTTTCGTGGTCCTGCGCGGCTCCACTTTTGCGGCTCACGCCATACCGCAGGGTGCCTTTGCGGGTGCCGCCGGCGCCGCTCTGATCGGGGTGAACACCTTGGTGGGTACGGGCACGTTCGCGCTCCTCGGTGTGGCGGCGATTGCCTTGTGGAGCCGGCATGGCCGCAACGACGTGGTTACCGCCCTGGTCCTGGTGTCCCTGCTCGGTGTGGGCTCGCTCTTTCTCAGCTTGAGCACGGAGTACGCCCAGCAGGCCTTCTCGCTCCTGTTTGGCTCGCCGCTCGCTGTGAGCTCGTCGGAGCTCGTGCCCACCGCAGCTCTCGGAGCCTTTTGCGTAGCCCTGCTGGCCGCCCTCTACCGCCCTCTCTTGCTCGGCTCGGTCGCTCCCGAGCTGGCCATAACCGGTCCGGTGCCCCCCGCGCGTGCCGAGTTGGGGTTCCTATTGGCAGTGGGGGTGGCAACGACCCTGGCCTTGCCTGTGGTGGGAGCGCTGTTGGTTTTCAGCCTCATGATCGGCCCGCCCGCAGCGGCCCGCCAGCTGGCTGGCCGCCCGTCCCTCGCCATGGGTTTGTCGGCTGCGTTGGCGCTGGTCACAGCCTGGGTTGCCATCGCCGCGTCTTACGAGACGAACTGGCCAGTCGGGTTCTTTGTCGGCACCTTCTCGGCGGTGTGGTACGTGGCAGGGCGCGCTTGGGCTGCTTGGTCCAGGCGGGCGCGAGCGAGCGTGGGGCCGAGGGCCAGGCAGAAGCTGGCTCTTGGACGGGCAAGCTAGGGTCAGCGATGGTGAACGACTCGCTGCACGGCTTGGTCGAGCAAAGGCTCCGGCAAGTCTGCCAGCGCTACACCAACGGGCGCCGGGAGGTGGTCGAGCTATTGGCCCGGGCCGGCTACCCCGTAAGCATCGGGGACATAGCTGAACTCGCGCCTCGCTTGCCCCGCAGCTCGGCCTACCGGCACCTGGTGAACCTGCAGCAGGCGGGTGTCGTTCGCCGGGTCAGCGGCAACGACGAGTTTTCCCGTTTCGAGCTGGCCGAGGAGATAACCGAGCACCATCATCACCTGGTGTGCACCCACTGCGGCAAAGTGATCGATGTGACCCCCACCAAGGCTTTCGAGGAGGCTATGAACAAGTACCTGGCCAGCCTGGCCGCCAGTCACGGGTTTGCCAGCGATGACCATCGCTTGGACATCCTCGGGTCCTGCAGTACCTGCCGCGCCCCGCAACCCCAGCTCTGACCCGTGCCGGATGGAGCCTTGGCCACCCCGCACCCCGGTGGGCCAGCGTCCCGGCACGATCCTCGCATCGACGAGCCGACCCGGGAGGACCGCCGGAAGGTATGGATGTGGCTGGCGTTACTGGCCCTTTCCCCCCTCTGCATCGGGCTGGCCGTGTGGGCGTCATCGAGCCCGAGCCGCCCTTTGCCTACGGTGGAGCCCCCGGTCCCCAGCGGCTGGCAGGCCGTTCGGGGCATTTACGCCAGCTTCTCGGTCCCGAAGGGTTGGGCACTGGAAAATGCACTGTCCGACCAAGTGGGCGATGTCTATTACTCCGGCCGGGGAGGGGGAGCCGGTGAATCGGTGACCGAAGCCAACCACGAACCCTCGGCCGCCGCCACCCCGCCGGTGATGGTCCGGGTCTTCCTGCAAGAGAACTACCGTGTTGCCGGCACCGCCAGTTTGGGGCTTCACAACGCTGCTGTGGCCTGGCTTTACCGTTTCAGGCTGGCAGACGGGTCGGCGGCCGCGGCCGTGCACGCCTGGGTGCGCAGCTCGGGTACGGACGCCTGGTTGGTGGTCTCGCCCGTCAATCGCACCACCCGGGAGGTCCTCCGTACCCTGACCCTCGCACGGTGATCCGCGCTCAGCCTCCTGCAAGATCAGCGGTTAGCGGCTCAAGACGGCGCCGGCGGAGGCAAGCAGGGCGCGCAGGAGCGCAAAGCCGTCAGTAGAGCCGAGGAGGTCGCTGGTGGCCCGTTCAGGGTGCGGCATGAGCCCGACCACGTTGCCCGCTTGGTTGCAGATGCCCGCGGCGTCACCCATCGACCCATTGGGGTTGTTGACATAACGCAACACCACCCGCCCCTCGCTCTCGAGTTGGCTGAGGACCTCGGGCGAAACCGTGTAGTTGCCCTCGAAATGGTTGATGGGGAGCCGGAGCCGCCGGCCGACGTCGAGGCCCGCCGTTAGCACGGACCGGTTGCTCGTCACCTCTAGTTCTGCCATCTGGCAGAGGAACGTCAGGCCCTTGTTCTTCTGCAACGCCCCCGGCAGTAGGTGTGCTTCCGTCAAGACCTGAAAGCCATTGCAGATCCCGATGACCGGCCGCCCTTGGTCGGCCATCTGCTCCACCGCCCCCATGACGGGGGAAAGCGTGCGATCGCGCCCGGCCTCAGGTAATCACCATG
>JAKAWM010000162.1 GCA_021827285.1 Actinomycetes bacterium
CCAGAGCCAACCTCATGCGCACCAATACGGCAGTGAGGCCACCTACCGCCCACGACAGCTGGAACCCGCTCTCGTAACGGGCGAACGACCTGCCCCGCGCCCGGGCCGGGACATCGCGCTGCACCATGGAGTCAAAGGCGAGCTTGCCGGCTGCCGCGGCCAGGCTGATACCGCCCGCGAGCGGTACTCCGACCCCCCAGTGCTGGCCCCAATGGATAAGGCCGGCGCCCAGGGCCGCCCCGCCGATGATGAACGAGGCGCCCGTGAGGATCGACTCTTCGCGGACGCGCCGGCGCGCCCATGGGGCCAGGACGGCACCGGCGGCGTTGCCCACTTGGCTCGCGCTCAGGGCCAGCCCGTACCAGATGATGTCAGCACCGTTGCGCCGGAAGGTGAACAGGAGCAGAAGGGTCACAAAGCCGGTTATTGCCCGCAGCCCAGCGGTCGTCAAAGCGGCCAGCTGGATCCCTCCGGGCGGTAGGCCGAGCTCGACGGGCCGGGCCGGGCCGGGCCGGGGCCTTGGCTCTCCCACCACCGCCGGCCGGGCTGGTCTCAGCCTTGTCGCCCCCCAAGCCGCCAGGAGGTAGACGGCGATGTCGAAACGTAGGACGAACGACGACCCCGCCAGCCCATAAAGACCGGCACCCAGCCCGCCCAGCACCATCCCCGCCAGGGATCCGCCGATGGAAAGCTTCGAATTCGCCAGGACCAGATCGTCGGGCCGCTCTACGGCGGAGGGCACCAGAGCAGCCTTAGCGACCAGGTAGAGCTTGGAAAAAACGAGGGTGAAGAAAGCAACGGGGAAAAGCAGCAGCGAGTGGGCCCACAAGGCCATGAAAAAGGCACACACGGCACGGCCCGCAGCAGAGGACGCAACTATCGCTCGCCGGCCCCCCCGCACCCGTTCTATGGCGGGGCCCAGCAGCGGGCCAACAACGGCGAAGGGCGCGACCGTCAAGGCCAGGGACAAGGCAACCCTCGATTCAGCCGCCTTGACCGAGATATTGAAGAAGATCGAACCGGCCAGGGCCACCGCTACCATGGCGTCTCCGCCCGAGGAGAGGCCGTGCACGACGGCGAGCCGAGAGAAGGTTGGCTGACCCTCACCCAGCACGTAAGGGTAGGCGGCCAGACGCCGTGCGAAGGGCAGGGCCCGGGCCGCCAGCCCGCCCTGGCCGGTCCTTACCTGCCCTTCGGCGGCCTCTTTCGATACCTCCACGCGCTGAGAGTACAGCCGCCTTCCGGGTTCGTGTCATAGCCGGGCGCACAGTGGGGGGCTTTCTCAAGCGACGGCCCGGTCTAGCCGACCAATTTGTATGCCCGATCCCCAGAGTGCACACGATCCCGCTATGACCTTTTCCCGCACCGAGACTGCCAACCCTGCCCGGCCGGACGGGGTGGCGCGCTTCGCGGACGAGCATGGTCTAACCGAGGCGGTCGGCTCGCCCGCCCAGCCCCCCTGGGTAGCCCTCCTCAACCCCGCCAATCCGGCCGGTGATGAGGCGGTGGGACAGTCGCCCGCCTTTTTTGCCGGCGCCAAGGACCCGCGCAACTCGGGCCGGAATGGCGCGCCATCGCCACTCCAGAGCCCGGCTTCGGCGCGAAGGGTTGCCGGTGTGCCAGCCGCTAGCTCGGTGACCCGGGGCCCCGCCGGGACCAGCTCCTCCATGGCAAGGCCATCGGGCACGCTGGGCACGGGGGATCCATCGGGGACAGGCGCCACCGGTCAAGCCAGGGCCCAGGCCGGTGCTGCCGCCGCCGCCCGAGCCCTGAGCACCCTGGCCTCCGAACCTGCGGTCAAGGCCGCCAACGGGCGACCAATCGGCCACGAAGCCAAGAAGGGCGATCAGCGCCCTCCCCGGCACCTCGTCGGCCAACAGGCTGGGGCAGAGGAAAGCCAGCCGGTGGGAGCTCAGGCGCCCGACCCCCATGACGACGACATTCTGCCGGCCCGGCGTAAAGGGTTCCTCGGTCTTCGCTGGCGGTGACGCCCGCCAGGCCACTTCGCTACTTCGCTACTTCGAGCTTGTACCCGAGACCTCGCACCGTCGTTATGCGCTGAGGGTGGGCAGGGTCGTCCTCTATCCGGGCGCGAAGGCGCTTCACGTGCACGTCAAGGGTCTTGGTGTCCCCGACATAGTGGGGGCCCCACACCCGGTCGATCAAGGTCTCCCTGGTTAGGACCCGCCCAGCGTTGGCCATCAGCAGCTCCAACAGCTCGAACTCCTTCAAGGGCAGGCTGACCTCCCGGCCTTTCAGGTGCACCTCGTGGCGCTCAGGGTCAAGTACCAGTTCGCCCGTCTGGAGGACTTCACTCGAAACCTCGGCCTCGTCGGCCACGGGCGTACGGCGCATGACGGCACGCATCCGGGCCACCAGCTCACGCAAGCGGTATGGCTTGGCGACGTAATCGTCGGCCCCGACTTCCAGGCCGACCACGGTGTCGATCTCGCTCGTTTTGGCTGTCACCATGATGATCGGCGTCCGGGAACCACCCGCCCGTATGGACCGGCACACGTCGATCCCCGAGACCTTGGGCAGCATGACATCCAGCAGGACCAGGTCCGGCTTGACCTCGGAGAACTTGCCGAGCGCCTCAGCCCCGTCGTAGGCCACTTCCACCCGGAAGCCTTCTCGTCTGAGCCCGACGACAAGAGCTTCTACGAAGGACGGCTCGTCTTCGACCAGGAGCACGGTTAGCTGGTCAGCCATCCACGTGCCCGCCGGGCTCAAGATTGGTCACGCCAGTAACGATGGAGCCGTTCGGGGCCAGCGGTAGGCAGACTGTGAAAGTCGAACCCTCCCCTTCGACGGAGTGAACCGACACTTCGCCTCCGTGGTACTCGGCCACGTGGCGGACGATAGCCAGTCCGAGGCCCGTGCCACCAGTCGAACGCGAGCGTGCCCGGTCGACCCGGTAAAAGCGCTCGAAGATCCTTTCCTGGTCCCGGCTAGGGATGCCGATCCCCTCGTCGCGCACCGAAACACAGGCGCGCCCGCCGCGGCGCTCCGCGTGGATACAGATGGCGCCACCTGGCTCTGAGTACTTGATCGCGTTGTCCACCAGGTTCGCCATGGCCGAGACCATGTCACGCCGGCTGGCCAGCACTACGAGGTCTTCGCTGATGGGCGACACCTCCAAGCGGATCCCCTGGGCGGTCGCTTGGTCCTTGAAACCCTCGACCGCCTCGGCGACCAGGACCGCCATCGCTACGGGGGTACGGGGGCCCATGCCGCCGGCCTCCACACGGGAAAGGTCGAGCAGGTCGTCCACGATGCGGGTGAACCGGGTCGCCTCGGCACCCACCCTGGCCGTGAGCCTCGCCACCACCTCGGGGTCCTCTTCACTGTCCAGCGTCTCGGCGAGGAGGGACAGAGCACCAAGCGGCGTCTTTAGCTCATGGCTCAGGTTGGCCACAAAGTCCCTCCGCACGGCTTCGAGATGCCGCAACTCGGACACGTCGTTCACAAAGGCCACCGCTCCGGTCGGGGTGGGCCTGGCCTCCAGTGGGAAGGCCTGGATTTCCAGCGTGTGGCGCGCCGGCGAGTAAAGATCGAGCGTCACTTCGTAAACCGACCCTTCCAGCGCCCGCTCCAAGGCCGCCGTTATGGCCTTGTCCGCCAAGAGGTCGCCGTCTCGGGCCTCCGCCAGCGCCCTGGCCACCTTGTTGCGGAAAATGACACGCCCTTCGGCATCGCAGACGACCATGCCCTGGCTGCCTTTGTCCAGCGCTTCGGTCAAAAGCTCCAGCAATCTCGCGCCCACGGGTTGCCCGCCGGCCACCTCAGACCGCCTCCGCCACCGCCGGGGGGAAGTACTCAGCCGACTTGAACAGGCCGTTCTTTGCCTGCAGGGCCCAAACTGACCCCTTGGCCTGTCGAGGGCTCGGGCCCAAGTCAACCCGGTCCTCATCGGCCAAGCTGACCAGTATCTCGGCCACTATGTCCCCGTGAGTGCACAAGACCGCGTCCTGGCCAACCAGGGACCGGACCAGCTGTACAGCCTTTTGGCTCTCACCTTCGACCAGGTCGTCCGCAGGCTCGACGGCAAGGCCGTAGCGGGCGGCCAGGGGCTCCACGGTCTCGATACAGCGCCGGTAGGGGCTGGACAAGACCCGCGACAGAGGCTTGAAGCGGCCGGCGATGTATATCAGGCCTTCGGCTTCGCGCCGGCCGTTCGCAGACAGGGGCCTGAGGCGGTCCTCACCCGTCCATTCCTTGCGGGGCCAGGCATGGGCGTGCCTGACCAACAAGAGCGCCACGGGACAAGTCTTACAGAACTTGGCGATCAGCGCGACAGGGGCCGGGCACCAACACGGTCCAGGGCGAGGGTTGTGCGCGCGTAGAGTGGCAGGCACACCGCGCTAAGCGCTGAAGACCAGCAGATAGGGTACCCGCGACCTTCTGCACCAGGCCACCCAAGTACCGTTACTGCGTGCACAAACAGGCACGGCCACCCCGGCTGGGGCCTGCTGGGCGCCAGAAGGTCGTCCGGGAGGTCGGGCTCGGCTTGATGACAGCCGGTTGCGTCGTGCTGCTGTTCGTGTTGTTCGAACTGGTGGGCACCAACATCTTGGAGCAAAGGAGCCAGGCCCAGCTTGCTCGCCGCTTCCGCTCCGCGCTGGCTCAGACCACCCAGCCGGCACCGGCAAAGCCACCGGCGGCTCAGCACCCCCGCGCCAGCACGACCCCTGGCAGTTCACCTCGCCACGTCCGCAAGGCCATCAGCCGCAAATCGGCGCCCGCGGGCCGCCATGCGGTCCACCCGGCACTCCTCGTCCCCCCGCCCGGCGGGGTGCTCGACCGCCTTCTCATCCCGGCTATCGGGATAGAGCGCTACGTCGTGCAAGGGGTGAACGAAACGGACCTGCAAATGGGCCCCGGCCATTACCCCGGGACACCGCTGCCAGGAAGGGTGGGCAATGTGGGCATCGCCGGTCACCGCACCACTTTTGGCGCCCCCTTTTTCCGCCTTAACGAGCTAGCCAGGGGCGATCTCGTCTACCTTACCGACACCAGCGGCACAACCTGGGTATACGGCATCACCAACCAGTGGGTCGTCTCACCGTCCGATGTCGGTGTGCTGGCTCCGACCCACGGCGCCGAATTGACGCTCACGACCTGCAACCCGCGCTTCGAAGCCACTTCGCGGCTCATCGTCCGGGCTGTCCTGGTGAGAGCGCTAAGGCGCGCCGTGGCCATATCGCTTGCTTCGGTCCCTACCCGGTTGGGCCCGCACGGGCGCTGGCCAGGGCGCGGCCAGGCGCCCGCCAAATCCGCCGGCCCCGCGGCTGGCTCCTCCGCATCCGTGCCCGCCCCGCCCACGACGGGGGCCCCGAGGACTGCGCCCACCGCTGGTGCTCCTTCTCCGGCCGCCCACTCCCCCGTCGTCAGTACCGAGCCCGGCCCTGCGCTATCGGCGGGTGGCGGTGCCGGGGACTGGCTCGAGGCCTTTGGATGGGGCGCCCTGGCCCTGGCTGGATGGGTGGCCACCCGGCTGGGCGCCGCCCGCCAGCACCGCTACCGGAAATTGGGGCTGCTGAGCGGGGGCGCGGTCATTTGCCTGGTACCGCTGTGGTTTTGCTTCGAGAGCGCCGTCAGGCTCTTGCCGGCGAACTTCTAATCGGGCCCGGTGCCCGGGCTCATGGCGCTAGCTGGGCCAGCGCGTCCAACACGGCAACGTCACGGTTATAGCTGAGAAGGTGCCTGGCCCGCTCGAGGGGGACCCACCGAGCGTCATCTACTTCATGAGCGGCCGCCAGCGCGCCCCCGGTTTGAGTCATCGCCCAGTAGCGCACCGACTTGGGCCTGCCCCCGGCATCGGTGTAGGTAGTGGTCGCGAGCTCATAACCCAGGCGGCAGCGCAGGCCCGTCTCGTCCTCGACCTCCCTCAGGGCGGCCTGTTCGAAGCCCTCCCCTTCCTCCAATTTGCCCTTGGGCAGTCCCCAGTCGTCGTACGCGGGCCGGTGTACGAGCACCACCTCCAGGCCCTGGGCGGTTCGTCTCCAGACCGCCCCGCCCGCAGCACGCACCCAGGCGGGCCCGACTGTCCTCATCCGACTAGGCCGGGAGCGGTCGCCCTCCGCTTGGCGCGAGACACTGCCAGTTCCTGAAAATAGCGCTGCGCATTGAACTTCTTGGCCGTGGGTACCTTCCGCCAGCTGCCGTCGCCCGACAGCTCCCAGGCCAGCTCATCATCCGCCAGTTCTACCTCCAGGATTTCACGGAGGCGGGCCTTGATCTCGTCTTGGGTGACATCGACCAAGGCCTCGACGCGGCGGTCCAGGTTGCGCTCCATCATGTCGGCAGAACCCATGAGGTAGATCCCGCCCCCCGGCAAGGTAGCCCGGCCCCCCCGCAGCTGGCTATGGCCGTCCCCCACCACCTCTGGTGCCCCGGCGGCGGTGAGGGCAGCTTGCCGTGGCTCCCCGCTGGGCTCTTCGCCACCACCGAAAAAATAAATCCTCGAGTGCTCGAGGTAGCGGCCGACGAGCGAGCGGGCTCTGATCGTCTCCGAAAGGCCCGGGACACCCGGGCGTAGGCAGCACATGGCCCGGACTATAAGGTCGATCTGGACGCCAGCTTGCGAAGCCCCATAGAGGGCATCGATGACTTTGCGGTCAACCAGGTTGTTCAATTTCCAAACTATCC
>JAKAWM010000163.1 GCA_021827285.1 Actinomycetes bacterium
GCGCTGGCCGGCCGCCTCGGCTTGGGAGCGCGCCACCAAGCGGTCGAGGCAGGCGCGGGCGCGACCACTATCCACGGACTCTGCCGCCCTGGCCAAGCCGTCCTCCAGTCCCTCGGCGTCCCCAACGATCACCAGCGCCGCGGCGGCATTGAGCAGGACAATGTCCCGATGGGGCCCACCCGCCCCGCCCAACACTTCCTTCACAGCCCGGGCGTTGGCCTGTGGGTCGCCGCCCCGGAGATCTTCACGCTGGGCCGGGCGAAGACCCAGGGCGCCCGGCTCCACGACGAAACGGCGTAGCCCAGCCGGACCGGCCCACTCGACCACGGCCGAAGGCGAAGTGGTGGACAGTTCGTCCAAGCCGTCTTCGCCGTGGACCACCCAAGCCCGCTGTGCCCCGGCCTCGCCCAGCACCGCGGCCAAACGCTCAGCCGCCCGCCCGTCGCCCACCCCCACCAGCTGATAAGGGGCCCGGCCCGGATTTGCCAGCGGTCCGAGCAGGTTGAAGGCGGTGGGGACGCCGAGCTCACTTCTGGTGGGGACTAAATGGCGCATGGCGGGGTGGAAACGGGGAGCAAAACAAAAGCCGATCCCAGCCTCTTCAATACAGCGGGCAACCGACTGAGGAGACAGGGCGATCTCGACCCCCAAGGCCTCGAGCACGTCGGCCGAGCCTGTGCGAGAAGATGCCGCCCGCCCACCGTGCTTGCAAACGGGTACTCCCGCCCCCGCCACCACCAGGGCCGCGATGGTCGAAACATTGATGGTACCGGCCCGGTCGCCGCCAGTACCGCAGGTGTCCACCAACCGGCCGGCCATACCGGGGGGGAGCGGGACCGTCTCGGCCACCTCCAGCATCGCCCCCAACATGGCGGACAGCTCCTCAGTGGTCTCACCCTTGCAGCGCAGCCCGAAGATGAACGCAGCCATCTGCGACGGGGTAGCTGCACCATCGAAGATCTCCCGAGTGGCGGCGGCCGCTTCGGTGGCCGTCAGATGCTCCTGGCCGGCCAACTTCGCCAGGACGGCCGGCCAGCCTCCTATATCCGATAGCGACGGCACGAGCCCACGGTAGCAATCCCGGCAGCTGGGTTGCCGAGCGTCGCCGCGCGGCCAAGGCCAAGTTGCCGAGGGTTGCAGTAGGTAGCGCCTGGGTTGGCGCGTTCGGCAAGTAGGAGCGCTAACGTTCCCGCATCAGCCTTCTCGTCATAGACATAGGTAGTAGCGCGGTCAGGGCAGCCGTCGTGCGCCCGGACGGCTCGGTACAGGCGCGCCACCAGCAACCTGCGATTGTAGAGCGACCCATGCCCGGGCTTGTTGAGCTCGACGCGGCCGCGCTCGCCCGCGCCGCGCTTGATGTAGCCAGCAGAGCCTTGAGCGAGGCCGGGCCGGTAGCCGGGGTGGGCATAACCAACCAGCGAGGCACCGCGCTCATCTGGGACGCGGTCAGCAGCGAACCGATCGGCCCCGCCCTCAGCTGGCAAGACCTCCGCACGGCCGGCACCTGCCTCGAGTTGCAGGGCGAGGGATTGCGCCTGGCCCCGAACGAGTCGGCCACCAAGTTGGCCTGGCTCCTCGACACCTACGACCCGGACCGCCGTCGTGATTTGCGCTTTGGCACGCTCGACAGCTGGGTGGCCTGGCAACTGAGCGGGGGGCGGGCACACCTGACCGACCCGTCCAACGCGGCCGTGAGCGGCCTCTTGCCCACCGAAGACATACTGTCCGGGTCGGCGGAGCTGGCGTGGGACCCTGCCCGTCTGGAGAGGTTCCGGGTGCCGGAGGGCTGCCTGCCGTTGATCGTCCCGTCCTCGGCCGTCGTGGCGCAAGCGAGCGTCCTGCCCGGGTCGCCGCCCATCTGCAGCCTCGTAGGCGACCAGCAAGCCTCGCTGTTCGGCCAGGGATGCGTGAAGCCGGGCGATGCCAAGGGCACCTTTGGCACCGGCGCGTTCCTTGACGTGAACACCGGCGGAAAGCCGCCCGGGTTCGGAGTATTCGGCAAGCGTGGAGAGGCCGGGTGCTTCCCGATCGTGGCCTGGCAACGTGGCCTCCAGCTCACGTGGGGCGCGGAAGCGATCATGCTATCCGCCGGCACTTCGCTTTCGTGGCTGGTAGAAGACCTCGGGCTGCTGGCCAGCCCGGCCGAATCGGCAGAAGTCGCCTCGCAGTGCCCCGACACGGGGGACGTCTTCTTTGTGCCCGCCCTCCTGGGCATCGGGACCCCGCTGTGGGACTTCGGGGCTCGGACGGTCCTGATAGGCATGACGTCAGGAACCGGGCGACCACAGGTTGTGCGGGCGGTGCTCGAGGGCATCGCCCAGCGTGGTGCCGACCTGCTCGAAGCGGCCGAAGCCGACTCGGGCCTCGGCGCCGACCGGTTGCGGGTAGACGGCGGGATGAGCGCCAACCCCGTCTTCGTACAGGCCCTGGCTGACGCCTGCCGGCGGCCGGTCGAGGTCTCCGCCGAGCGGGAAGCGACCACTCTGGGAGCTGGCCTGCTGGCCGGCCTAGCCACGGGCACCTGGTCGAGCGAGGCCGAGGCTGCTTCCCTCTGCCGGCCCCGCTCGGTCGTCGAGCCGGCCGGGCCGGACCGCCGGGACAGGTGGGCCGAAGCGCGCCAGCGGGCAGAGAGGTGGATCCCCGAACTGTCGGCTCTCAGCTTCTAGCCTGGCAGGCTCGCACCCGCGTACAACATGCCCGCGCTCGACGTGGCTATTGCGGGTCGTCCGCGCCGCCTGACGCGGCCAGCCAGTCGAGCTACGGCGGGTCGCCCGCGCCGCCGGGGGACGCCCGGGCGGCAGCCAACGCGGCGTCCAACTGGCGGTCAGCGCGAACAGCCCGGCGCTCTTCGTCCGCGGCCCAGTCGACGAACAATATAGCCAGCGCGCAGACGGTAAAGACCTCCCCTAGGCCCCACAGCACGTCGCCCCCCGCCTGCGTGTCGGTCAGCGTGTTGGCCGCCGCGAAGAGCGGCTTGGTGACCGAGGCAATGGCAAGACCGAGGAAGGCGTTCCAGGGGATGGTGACGAAAACGAGCACGAACCGGGCCCCGAACGACAGCCGGCGTGGGAGCACGTCACGGCCCACGATCGGCCACCAAAACAGGCAGCCGGCCAGCAGGAAATGCAGGTGCACGTAGGCATGGAAAACGGGGTGCTGCTCGGAATAGGAGTACAAGGGAGTGAGGAAGTAAGCGTACATCGTGACCACGCCGCTCCCCAGCGCCACCAGGGGGTGAGTGAGCAGTTGAGCGGGCGGGCTATGGAGGATCTTCAGCAGCCAGGTGGTGGTGCGCCGGGACGAGGACTGGAGCGCCAGCGTCATGGGTGCGCCCATGGCCAGGAGCGGTGGGGCCAGGTTCATGAGCAGGAGGTGCTGGATCACATGCACCGTAAAGTTGGACTCGTCGTAGTGGGCAATCCCTCCCTCGGCCGCATAGGCAACTACCGCCAAGCCGGCTATGAAGCTGGCGGCCCGGTAAGGGGACCAGCGCCGGCCTCTGGCCCCGAGGCGCTGCATGGAACGCAGGTACCAGCCGAAGGCCAGCAGCTGTACGCAGATGGCCACGAGCGACATCCAGTCGGTCTGCCAGCTGAATAGGAGCGTGCCGGCCTGAGGGCTCGGCGACTTGATGGGCATACCTACGACGAAGCTTAGGGTCAGCGGGCTACCAGTTGCGGCCGGCCTCCAATAAGGCTTTGGCGGCCGAGAGATCACCGGCCGGCTCGAAGCCGAGCACCTCACCATAAAAGGCCAGTTCGGCCTCCTGCACCTGAACCAGCGTGCCTGCTCGCCGGAACCCGTGGCCCTCGCCCTCGAACTCGATGAGCACTGCCGTCACGCCCCGGGAGCGCAGCGCCTGGGCCATGGCCCGGCTCTGCTCAGGCGGGACGACGCGGTCGTCTTTCCCATGGAAGAAAAGAACCGGTGTGCCTATACGTCCCACGAACTGCAGAGGCGATCGATCCACCCACTCACCCTCAGGCACCAGGCGTGCCAGGTAGTGGCTCTCGAACTTGTGGGTATCCCGAGCCAGCAAGGCCAGGTCGGCCACTCCGAAAAGCACCGTGCCAGCAGCGAAAGCCGGGTAGCGGGCCAGTGCTGAGAGCACCGTCAGCCCGCTGGCGCTCGATCCCCTGATGACCACCCGCGCCGGGTCCACCCGCCCCGATCGCGCCAGGTGCTCGACCGCGGCGGCGCAGTCCTCGGCATCGGCCAAGCCCCAGCGCCCTTCGAGGGACCGCCGGAAGGCACGCCCGTAACCCGTGCTACCCCGGTAGTCGACGTCCACCACGCCAAAACCTCGGGTGGTCCAGAACTGGGTGCGCAGTTCCAGCACGCTCGAGGCGGCGCTGGTGGGGCCGCCATGGCTGGTCACTATGACCGGTGGCTTTTCGCCCGACGGTGCCACCTGCTCGGGATTGCAGGGTGGGTAGTAAATGGCGTGCGCCTCTTCTCCTGCCCCAGTGGGAAAAGTAAAGGGCTCACCGGCTGAGATCCACTCCGGCGACAACCGGGCCGGTCGGCTGCGACGGAGCACTTCCATCGCGACCCCGCCCTCCGATACGCGGACCAGCTCGGGAGCGACCGCCGGCCCGCCGGCCACCACCAGCACACCGTCGCGCCCGGGTGCCAGGTAGGCAAACGATGTGTAAGGGAGGTCAAAAGGCTTGGCGGTGCCGTCCCGGACCTGGCCCAGCCACCCGGTAGCGTTCGCTCTCCAGGTGGCGATCAAGCTCCCATCGGGCAGGAAGGTGTAATCCGAGTCGCCGAAGGTCCAGGCGGGCCCGGCGAAATCGGCCTGCATCGGGGCAAGGGCCTCACCGTCTTCGGTGTAGAGGTTCCACCAGCCCGTGCGGTCGGACAGGTAGGTCAGCCTCCCGTCTGGGCCCCATTTGGGCTGCAGGACCGATTCGCCGGCTGCCCGCCCGACCACCGGCTTGGCACCATGGAAGCGGCCATCGGCGAACCTCCCCTGCCACAGCTCAGTTCGGTCCCAGGGCATGTCGGGATGGTCCCAGCACACGAAGGCCATCCTTTCCCCATCGGGGGAAAAGACAGGAGAAGAATAAAAATCATGGCCCTCGGCCAAGACCACCGGCTCACAGGGAGAGCCGCTGCTGCGCAGCGCGACCAGGTCGTTCAGGACGACCCCAGCCTGATGACGTTCCCGGACGGCTACGACCCAGGTCCCCTCAGGGCTCCACACCGGGCAAGCAAAGCGCGCTCCACCCGCCTCGGACGGCTCGGGGGTCAGCGGGTACGGCTCCCTGCCCAGCTCCAGAACCCAAAGCCGCTGGTCGGCAAGGTTTGAACTGACGACCCGCCTTCCTCCCGCCCCCACCGCCCAGGCCCGCCCGCCGTACTCATGGGCGGTCGTGCGGGCGGAGAACTCCGGGGGCAACAGCTCATCAGTCCCCGCCGCACCACGTCGCACCACGGCCACCCTTCCGGCCTCTCCTGGCCGGCTCTCCTGCCAGAAGAGACCGTCCCCGGCGGAAACCGGGTAAGCCAGAGTGACGGCCCCCACGACCAAGTCGGCTGGCGCCAGGGGGGACGGCCAGGTGCCGTAGGGGGCTATGGCGGTCCCTCCCGCCGGCCCGCCGCCCGGGCCAGGGTGGCAGCCAGGGTGGCCGCCGGTCCGGGGGGCGCCCCGTCGCCCAGTGCCAAGAGGTCACGTACCTTATGGGTCACCTTGCGCTCCATGAAAAAGGCCAGCAGGGGGAGCCAACCGGCACAGACCATGCCCAAGAGCTGGAGGAGGCTGAAGCGGGCACGTCCCGCCAGATCCAAGCAGGCGACCAGGTAAATGATGTAGAAGATCCCGTGTACGGGCCCGACGATCTGGACAACGCTCGGATGGTGGCCGGCGTACTGGAGGGGTATCCCGACGAAGCACAAAATGGCGAGGCCCACGCCCACTATGAACGCCATGACCCGGTAGCGGGCAAGGGAGCTGGCGGTGCCTCCCAAGGAGCCGGCGCGCGTCATGGGACGACGGCCTCCCGCTCGCCTCGCTCGGGCCCGGGCAAGCCCCGGGGGTTGCGCCAGGTTTTGCGACTACCCCGCTCTGCCAGCTGACGAAGGCGCTCGTTGTAGGCCTGCAGCTCGGGGGTCTCCAGCCCGGGGTCCCAAACCGGCCGCGAAGCGGGCCCGCCTTCCTCGGGAGACGCGGGCTCGACCTGACCCGCTCCGCTCGGCCCAACTTGGACAGGGGCGTCGTGGATGAGCTGCCACCAGGCAACAGCAGCCAGGATGGCAAATATGGGCCACTCCACTGAGTACAGGTAGGACAGGAAGTTGCCCGACAGCGCCCGGTTCACCTGCCACCACCCGGCCAGCAGGCACATCGGGAACACCACGGCAAGGAGCACGTGCAGGCCGACTGCCCTCCGGGACAACCACCGTTGGCGCACACCTGGGATCCTAGGTGGCGCGCCAGCGACGAGGGGCGCCGGCCCGCCCGCCGGGACCGACCCTCCCGGCGGCCCCGACGGAACGGACCGAACACCTAAGGGCACCGTCCTGTGGCCCGGTCGTAGCCGGGCCCCAAGCCAGGCCGACGCCGGGGCTTACTCCGGCGTTCTGGCACTAGCTTGCCTTGACGGGGGCTAAAAGTCTGGTCAGGCGGCCCCCAGGAGCTCA
>JAKAWM010000164.1 GCA_021827285.1 Actinomycetes bacterium
GCAAAGCGCAGCTTCTCGAAGAGCTCAGCCGCCACCTCTAGCTGGCGACCAGCGGACTTTCCACAGCCTTTTGCACAGTCTGTGGATGAGGTCGAGACGGGCGACTCTCAACTGTCGCCTAAGCCTAAGGGTGGAAAGCCTAGGAGCCGGGCCTTCCGGGATGGGCAGGGTGCCGTTAGCACGTGGAGCAACTGGCGCAGCCCGTTTTGCCCGGCCGGGCTCAGCCTCTGCCCGTGCCTCCAAATCGTTGCCGGCCTAGCTACCGGGTTCAGTCATCGCCCGGTAGATCCGCTCAAGGTCCTCGAGACTGGCGAATTCGATCACGACTTTGCCTCGTTTGGCTCCCATGTCTACCTTGACTCTGGTACCCAAGTGGTCGGCGAGCAGCTCTTCTAGTTCCAGGATCCCCGGAGGTCGCAGCCGTCCCGGGGGAGCCGGTCGAGGGTTGGGCGCTTCGTCTGGTACAGACTGGTTGTGCTGGCGTACCGCTTCCTCGGCGGCCCGGACCGACAGCTGTTCGGAGGCAATGCGGCGGGCGAGGGCTTCTTGGAACAGTCGATCCGGTGTACCCAGGAGAGCCCGAGCGTGACCTGCACTCAAACGACCCTCGGCAAGCAGGCGCTGTACAGAGGGAGGGAGCTGAAAGAGCCTTAGCGAGTTAGTGATGGCTACGCGGCTTTTGCCGACCCTTGCCGACAATTGCTCATGGGTCAGGCCGAAGTCCTCGATCAGTTGTTGGTAGGCGGCAGCCTCCTCTAAGGGAGTGAGGTCCTCCCGATTGAGGTTTTCTATGAGAGCGTGTTCCAGCGTTTCGCTTTCACTCACCGTGCGAATGATGGCGGGTATGGTGGCCAAGCCGGCCCGCCGAGCGGCCCGCCAGCGTCGCTCCCCTGCGATCAGCTCGTAAGAGTCATCCTCCGTCCTCCTCACCAATACGGGCTGCAGCACCCCGACCTCACGAATGGACGCGGTCAGGGAGGCCAGGTTTTCCTCGTCGATGTGCACCCGCGGCTGGTGCGGGTTCGGTTGGACCGCCGTGACGGGCAACTCCGTCATCAACGTTGCGTGGTCCCTCAGGACCTCGGTAGGGATCAGGGCACCTAGGCCCTTACCCAACCCGCTGCGCCGCGCCACCGCTCACCTCCTTGGCTAACTCTCGATAGGCAGTCGCGCCCCTGGATGTGGGGTCGAAGAGAATAATGGGCTGTCCAAAGGACGGCGCCTCTGAAAGCCGGACCGTCCGAGGTACGACATTGCGGCAGACGCGGTCCCCGAAGTGGTTGCGTACTTCCTCGACCACCTGTTCAGCCAGTCGAGTCCGGGCGTCGTACATGGTCATGATGATCGTGCTCACGCTAAGCCCCGGGTTCAGGTTGGCCCGGACGCGCTCGATGTTCCTGAGTAGCTGTCCAAGTCCCTCAAGGGGGTAGTACTCGCATTGGATTGGCACCGCCACCTCTCCCGCAGCAGCGAGGGCATTAACGGTGAGCAGGCCAAGTGAGGGAGGGCAGTCGATAAGCACATAGTCGAAGTCGTCTGTGACCGTAGCAAGAGCTCGCTTGAGCCTCAGCTCTCTACTAAACACAGGCACGAGCTCGATCTCAGCGCCAGCCAAGTCGATGGTGGCTGGGATGAGAAAGAGATTGCGCAGGCTGGTAGGTTCGATGCAGTCCTCGATAGGCACGTCATGGAGGATTACGTCGTAGATTGAGCTGTCGAGGTTGCGGGCGTTCACCCCCAGACCAGTAGTGGCGTTGCCTTGGGGATCGAGGTCAACCACAAGGACTCGGTAACCAAGCTCAGCGAGAGCTGCCCCCAGGTTCACTGCCGTGGTGGTCTTGCCCACCCCACCCTTTTGGTTGGCGATAGCCATAATCCGTGGCAAGGTCGGGCTCTTCGCCGGTGCCGCGGTCGCGGAGGCGAGACCCTCCGCCACCTCTTTGAGACGGGCGGCCTGATTGGCATCCAGGCTGAGACCCTCCTCAGGTGGGCGGCTACTGCCTCGCTTGGCACCGCTTGGGCCCGTCCCGAGCTTGGGGTTAGGCGCGCCGCCAACCTCTTCTACATGCTCAGGTGCTCCACGAGCCGTTAGGGGCTCCGCTTGGGAGCTGCCCTGAGCGCTAAGAGCCTCGCGCTCAGTTTGTTTGGTAGTGGTCATCCAGTAACCATCCTGTCTCGTGAGCCCAAGTAGCAGCAAGCGTTGGTTGTGACTTGGCGAGGCGTCGATTTAGGGGCCGGCGGTAGATCCTCCTCCTAGCGGGCGGGGAGGTGGTGTTTGCAGCCAGTCGGGGAGGTGCGGTGGACGAGCCGGATGTACCACGTGAAACATTCAGAAGAGCGGACGTTTGGCTGGGATGCCATCCCTACGTGGGTACGCTAGAGGGCAAAGCTTCTCGGCGGTGATCACAGCAATGGAGGTTGGTCCGGCTGGCGTCCCTACCACCTGAGTCCCCTGCCATCGAAGCCCCAGTTCTGCCAACCCTCTCTCTGGCCAGCGGCTCGTGCCATAGCCGGGCCTTGTGCCGTCGCCGGGGGTCGTGCCGTCGCCGGGGGTCGTGCCGTCGCCGGGGGTCGCCGGTGGGTCGGCCACCAGCAACTTGCCGCCCTCCTCGAGGAGAGGGGCGCCACACTCAGCGGTGACCGCCGGCAGTGCGAAGCCTCTGGCCGTTACGAGTTTGGCCTGATGGCGGAGCGAACCGCGCCCCGCCACCTCAGCGCGCTCGCAAAGGACGCTAACGCGAGGAGCCAAGCCCACGGACTTGACAGTGCGGTCCAGCCACGTCGCTTTACGGTGGTTGCTGTCGAGCAAGACCCACCTGCTGTCTGGCCAGGCCCAGGCCAGCAGCAATCCGGGGATGCCGGCACCGCTCCCCAGGTCAATGGCGAGGCCGCTGAACTCCTGGGGCACGGCCAGCACGAAGGCAAGGCTGCGTGCGACGTGCTCAGTGACAGGAGCTGGTCCGATGAACCCAGCCTCTTGTGCTAACTGTAAATAGGGCCCGAAGGCCTTGAGAGCCGGTTCAACTCTGGCCGCGAGAGCGGCGGCCCTCATTCGGCCGATAGCTCCCCGGGAGGCGCCGACGCGTCAGTGGGGACGATCACCACCCGACGATGAGGGTCCTCGCCTTCAGAGATGGTTGCGACCCCGCTCATGGAGTTGACGGTGTCATGCACTGTTTTGCGGTCGGCCGCGTTCATCGGCTCCAGGGCGTGCCGACTGTTTGTCGCCCGCACCGTGGCCGCCACGCTCTCCACGAAGCGGACAAGTGCTTCCTGGCGGCGCTTACGGTAGCCGTTGATATCCAGCACCAGTCTGGGCCCGGATGGGCTGCCCCTCCTCTGCAAGATAGCCCGGGTCAGCTCTTGTAGCGCCATGAGGGTCGTCCCCTTGGGACCGATGAGCGCGCCCAGGTCATCGCCTTCAATGGACAGCTCGACCGTGTCATCTCCTATTTCGTGAGCAAGGACTGTTGCTGGCACGCCAAGCTCCGCCAGGAGGCCCTTCAAGAACTCTTCTCCCCGCTGGATCTGCTCTTGGACAGGTAGCTCGGCCGCAGTACCCGCGGGTGAACCATCCCTACCAGCACTGTTTGATCTTTGTGCCCGGCGGTGGAGGGCAGGATCGTGCTCTGCCGTGCCGTCAATACTTGTCATGTTCGCCTGTCCCTCACGACGGTTCTCAACCTTCTTGGCCGAACTTACACGGGGCGGTTCGGGCGCAGGTGTCGCAGCTGCGCCCCCTGATCGGCGCCGACGGTCCCGCCTCTCCGCCTTTGCTCTCGGGTAACGGGGACGCACGCGAGCGCGTACCCGAGCCTCCTCTTTGAGCCTGCCGAACAACCCTGTCTTGGGCTCTGTCAGGACTTCTATTTCGGCATCACCCTCGCCTACGCCTAGTTGCTCGAGCGCGTACCTTTTGGCCTCTTCAATGCTGTGGCCGGTTGTCTCGACCCACTCCATGTTGTCAGCGCCTCTTGCGTTTACGGTTGTGGCCCCCTTGCCGCTTGGCAGGAGGGCGCCTGGTTGGGTTGTCCGCGGGACCCTGGTTACTGGCCGGGACGTTGGCAGGGCGCCCTTCGGGCAAACGGTCGTGGGTGGCGCGCGGAGATCCGTTTCGGCGTGCTTCAGGCAGGGCTTTGGGTGGTGTGTGCTCGATCTGGGAGAAGCGCGCTTCGACAACACCCAGGTCCTGTGCCACCAGGGCCTTGACTTTGGGGTCGAAGCGGTACATCGCCCATTGCTGGCCCACCCGGAACAGGGCCGATACGGCATAGTAAAGGACCAGTGCGGAAGCGAAGCGTATCGATATAACACCGAACACGATGGGGAAGAACCTCATGAACTTCAATTGCGAGTTTGCTTGCTGGTTCTGGCGGGCCATCGGGTTCAAGTTCATGATCTGGACTTGCTGGTAGTAGTTGGCCGCGATCATGACTAGCAGCAGGAACATGGTCCCAAAGATCTCAGCGATCCCCAGGCCCGTGCTGATGGCCGTCCACGCGCTCTGAGCGAGGTCGAGCCCAAAGGCGTGGATCGTGGCTCCCTGCCCCCTTGCCGCACTCTTGACTAAGTCGTGGTACATCCGCGTCTTGGGATTGATATAGAGCGGCATCGCCCTACAGGCGAGGCCCACGCACTTGGCCGGGCCCTTGTTGCCCAACCCGACGATCACCCTGTAAAGGACGTAGAAAAGAGGTAGCGGTATGAGCGAGGGAACGCACCCGCCCAGCGGATTGACGCCCTCCTGCCGGTACAGCTCCGTCACCGCTTGGTTGAAGGCTAACTTGTCGTTGCGGTGCTGCTCCTGAAGCTGCTTCACACGTGGTTGCAGCTTCTGCATGGCGAGCATGGAGCGGGTCGACTTGAGGGTAAAGGGCACGACCAGCGCCATGAAGGTGATCCCGAGCAGGATGATGGCGATGGCGTAGTTGGGGATCACGGCGTAGAACCCAGCCAGGATCCACCCAACCAGCCGGTATAGAGCGGTCATCCGTTGCTGCCGCGTACGTTACGGGCCGGCCATGTGGCCGCAAGTGCCTGGAGGTCTGGCACCGGATCTGGGCCGAAGCCACCGCCAGGACGGCACCGCGCCAGACGGCGTAGGGCGAGGGCCAATCCTCGTCGTGCCCCGAAGCGCTGCAACGCTTCGCTCGCGTACTCGGAGCAGGAAGGAATGTAACGGCAGGTGGGGAGGCGGTGGGCTGTCACGGCTCGGTACACGCCGATCAGGGAGATCAGAGCCCTAACGGCCAGGTCACGGCGAGACCCGCTGTCCGCCGACGAACCTGGCGGATAGGGGCTCCTCAACCGTCCGTGGCGTCCCGCCCGGCCCTGGGCAGCCGTGGGTGCTCGCCCACCCCTGGGCTGGCTGAGGGTGGCTGAGGACTGTGGCTGGATTGTCCTGCGGTGAGCGCGGCTACGGCGGTGTAGAGGTCTCTCTGAACGGCCTGGAAGTTGAGCACCGACGCTTGGGGCTGGGTGCGCACCAAGTACTTGCCCGGTGGCAGCGGCTCTAGCCGGCGCACTGCCTCGCGCAACCGCCTGCGCAGACGGTTGCGTACGACGGCGTTGCCCACCCGTTTGCTGATGCTGAAGGCCCAGGCCGGTGGCTCCGGGCCCAAGGAAGGGCACCAGGATACGGTCAGCGGGCCGGAGCGTGCCGACCTGGCCCGATGAAACTCCTTGAAGCCGGAGCGCCCTCTTACGCGCCATATCAAACCGTCAGCCGGTGCCGGCCTTTCAGCCGGCGCGCTTTGAGGACTGCCCGCCCGGCTTTTGTGGCCATGCGGTGCCTGAAGCCGTGGCGCCTCGCCCTGCGGCGGTTGTGGGGCTGGAAAGTGCGCTTCACTCATTGCCTCCTAGTTACGACGGCTGCGCCACAAAGCTGGTCCACGTCTTGCTCAGCAAACCCCTGTGGCGCGCCCAGGGAAGATCGCCAAGAGCAGTCGGGCTGGCAGCACCAGCCAAGAAAGCTTACGGCGTCAACTCCAAGCGTAGTGAAAGACGGCGCTCAGGTGCCAGCACGCGGGTCCCAGGGCGCCACGCGTCAAGCGAGGAGCCTAGTACCGTCAAACTGTGGCCATGTGGTCCTCGCGCCGTAGCCAGGCCGCACGCTCAACGGGCCAAGACGATTGGCAGACGATAGCGTGGCCCCGTCAGGGGCCGGTTCATCTCCCCGGGGGACCAGGCGGCACGCCGCGACCTCTTCCCCCAGGCCCGGCGGCGCAAGTGCCGGCGAAGGCAGCCTGGTGGGCAGTCCCAGGTGCCCTGGTCGGCTTTGTCCTGGCTACGGTCGGTGCTGCCGTTGGCCAGGCACTCAGCGGCGAACCCGAGGCCACCCTGGCGAACCACCCTGCGGCGATGGCAGATTTGTTGAGCGAGGCGGGCTTGTGGGTAGCGATGCTGGGGACAGCTATTTTCGTGTCTCGCCGCTACGGTCATGGCAGCCTGAAGCGAGACTATGGGCTCTCGTTCAGGGCCATCGACCTGCTGTGGGTCATCCTCGCCCTGGGCGCCGGCCTCCTTATTTCCGGTCTCGTGGTCGCCGCCTTCGCCCACACTTCGTTTCAGGGGACCAACAATCAGATCCTCACCCAGCAGAAGGGCAACCACGTAGGGTTCGT
>JAKAWM010000165.1 GCA_021827285.1 Actinomycetes bacterium
GATGGGCCAAGGGGGTCAACGGGTGGCGACGCCGTCGTCTCTGGTGTCGGACGGCTTCAGTGTGAGCTACACGGGGAGCAGCTAGTAGGGCACCTGTGCCTCCCCGGGCCGGGTTGCCGCGGCCCCTCTGTCCCTGCCCATGCCCTCATGACGCACTCTTTTCCCGCGCGCCCTTGAAATATTCTTGATAGTATGACTGTTAGGTTAGCTGAGGATAAGCCGATCATAAAGGAGTTACACGATGTTGACACGTTTTGATCCCGTCGTAGACTTGGAGCGCCTCACTTCCGAGTTCTTCGCGCCCCTGAGCCGGCGTGCGGCCGCCATGCCGCTGGATGCCTATCGCCATCAGGACAGCTGGGTGGTCAAGGTAGACCTCCCTGGCGTTGACCCAGCCACCATTGACCTCACCGTGGACCGCAACGTCCTGCGTATTGAGGCGTCCCGAGACTGGGCACCCGAAGAAGGTGACAAGGTGCTGGCCCTCGAACGGCCCAGGGGCAGCTTTTCCCGCCAACTGATGCTCGGCGAGGACCTTGACGCCACCGCCATTACCGCCGCCTACAAGGACGGCGTGCTCACGGTCACACTGCCGGTGGCCGAGCAGGCCAAGCCACGCAAGGTGGCCATAACGACTTCTTCAGCTGGCAAGGTTGTCGAGGTCGAAGCGGCCGGCAAGTCGGCTGCCTGAGCTTTGGTCCCGAGCGCCGGCCCGAAGTGCCAGCAGACGGTAGGGCGGGCCGGCGCACGACGATCGGCTAGCCCGGGACTGGGGCGCTCGGGCTTGGAGCACCCGGGCTACTGAGCCGGGAAGGCGGCCTACCGGTTGATCCTTGCTTCGCCACGCCACCAATCGGGGAGAATGTCCTTCGGTCCAAGCTCGCTGCGCCGCGGTTAGGACGGAAGCCCCGATTAAGGAGCGTGACAAAATGAAACAGCCAGCCGGAAGGGCGAGGGCCTCGGCGTCCAAGGCCACATTCGCAGTGGCGGGCTTGCTGGCGGCCGCGGCGGTCATCTCCGCCTGCGCCAGCGGCACCGCCAACGCGTCTGGGCGCGCCCAGACCAACCCGCCCCGGGCGCAGTCGTGCGCTCCCGGTGCACCCCGGGTCACCGTTACCGGGTCAGGCGTGGCCAGCGGGGCGTCCAACACGGCGACCATTTCGTTGGATGTCTCGACAACGGCCAAGAGCGCGGCCTTGGCCATCGCCAGCAACAATTCCAGGTCGCAGGCCCTGATCGCCACGCTGGAGCGCGACGGCATCGCGCCGGGCCGGATCCAAACCTCGGACCTTTCGGTGCAGCCGAATTACAATCAAGCTGGCACCGTCATAACTGGCTACCAGGTGGACAACTCGGTCACGGTCACCCTGCACGACATTGCCTTTGCCGGCCGGGCCATAGACGACGCAGCCCGGGCGGCGGGCAACTCCATTCGAGTCACCGAGGTGTCTCTTTCTTTGCAGGACTCCGCGGCCCTGGATGACGCGGCAAGGGCGGCGGCCGTCCGCCAGGCGCGGTCCTTCGCGGGCGCCATGGCCCGGGCCGCGGGTATGGTGCTCGGGCCACTGTGTTCCCTGGTGGACAACGGGAGCTCCTCCCCACCCCCGGTGACCTATGGCCAACCTGGCGCTCTGGCCAAGCCGAGCACCCCGGTTGAGCCGGGTACTCAGCAGGTGACGGACACCGTGACGGCCGTCTACGAGCTTGCTCGGTGAGCGGGCCCGGTGGGCACTGACCCGCCCGGCTCAGATGCGTTTTGCCGAGCCCCGCCGGCGCCGATCGTTGACCACGCCTGAACGGCCGGGGACCGGCTCACCTGGACCGGGCTGCCCTCAAGAGGCTGACCGGTAGCAGCACCGCCACCGCCAGGGGGATAATCCACCACGAGGCCACCGTGCTCTGGCTGACACCCCAGGTGACCGCCAAGGCCAGCACTACACCGACGGCGACCCTCCAGTCGTCGCCGATGACAAAGTCGTACCAAAAGGCTCCAAAGGCCTTTAGCCGGGCCCCGACCTTCATCGGGCCACCTCCTCAATTTGTGATGGGGCCGGTAGTGACGGGGCGGGTAGTGATGGGGCCGGGGACTGCGACTGCCCAGCGGCGGTGGCCGCCCGCAAGTTGGCCGGGGCCGGCTGGAGCGGCAGGCGGCGTATGACCTGCACCAGTGCCAGGCCGAACAGCAGGGTAGCGGGCACCAGCGCCAACAGCGCGCCGTCCGAGTGGGGCCAGCGTGCCCCTGCGCCCTCGGCTCCCCAAAACATCCCAAAGGAAGTGAGCATCACGCCCACCACGAACTTCAAGGTGTTCTCCGGCACGCGGGCCAGGGGTGCCCGGACGGCCAGACCAACCGCCACGACCAAGACTATGGCCGCCGCGGCAGCCAGGGCCGCCAGGGGTACGTCATGCTGGTTACTGCCGAAGGTGAGAACTATGAAGACCACCTCCAGCCCTTCAAGGACCGTGCCCTTGAACGACAGGGTGAAGGCGTACCAGTCCCTCACCCGGCCGCGCCGGACAGCCGCCGCAGAGCGGGCCGCCTCCACTTCTCTCAGGTAGATGGCGGCCTCGTCATGCAGCGCCTGGTGGCCGCTGGCCCGGAGCACCGCTTTGCGCAGCCATTGGAACCCAAAGATGAGGAGCAGCCCCCCCACTACCAGGCGCAGCGGGTCGAGTGGGACGGCGGACAGCGCCGGGCCCAGGGCGGCTACCACCGCAGCCAGCACTACCAGGCCGGCGCCCACGCCCGTCAGGGCCGACTTCCAGTCGCGCGTCGTGCCCGCGGCGAGCACGATGGTCGTGGCCTCGACGGCCTCGACCGCGCAAGCCAGGAAGACGGCGACGAACAGGGCCCAACCGGCTCCGCTCAACGGGCCAATCCCCCTGCCCGCGCCAGGCCGCGCTCGGGTGTCCAAGTGACCATGTCTTGACTCTAACAGCTGTTAGTTCCTATTGCTAACAGTTTCTCGACGGTGGGGCGGTGGGGACCGCTCCGGGCGCTGCGGCGCCGGTAGCGACTAGGTTTGTCAAACTGGCGGGGTGAGCAGACCAAAGGCCTCCGGTCCGTTACCTGTGGCTAGTGACGGCGATGCCCTCGGGGCACGAGGACGAGCGGGTGCCGTGGGCGCCATCCCCGAGGCCAGGGCCGCGGGAGCAGCATCTAAGCCCTCCCGGGGCCGAACTGCGAACCGCACCAGCAGGACGGGCTGGCTGCTGCTCGTCTACCGCGTCCCGTCCGAGCCGACCCGGCTGCGGGCCACCGTGTGGAGGCGGGTTCGTGGGCTGGGGGCGATCTACCTGCAGAGCGCGGCTGCCGCGCTCCCAGAGAGCCAGGCCAACGAACGTGCGCTGCGTGCCCTGCGGCGCGAGATCATGGGGCTGGGCGGGACGGCCGCCTTGTTGCGCTGCCAGGTGGTGGCGGGGGAGACGGCCGTGGTCGCCGCCTTTCAAGAGGCTCGCAACGACGAGTACGCCGAGATCGTGGACCGGGCCAGGGACTTTTTGGGTGAGGTGGAAAAGGAGCGGGTGGCGCAGCATTTCAGCTATGCAGAGCTGGAAGAAAACGAAGTGGATCTGGCCAAGCTGCAGAACTGGCTGGCCAAGGTGCGCCAGCGGGACGCCTTGGGGGCCTCCGGCCTGGGCGAGGCGGAGGAGATCCTGGCGGAGTGCGAGCGCTCTTTGGAGACCTACGCCAACCAGGTATACGCCCGGGAGCCGGACGGGCACTAATCACGCCTGAGCCCTCGACGGCCGATGTCCCGAGGCGAGGAGTTCCCGGCTCTGTAACCTCGTTGTAGGGCCACGGTCACCCCATGTTCAACTGCGGCGGTTACTCTCCTGGCGTTTTCGGGGACGGCCCGGGCCTTTCAACGACGCCCAACCGTCCAACCCCCTGCCCATTCAGCAGTACGTGAGGACAACCGTGCACCTAATAGCCGCCATTACCCCGGCCATCTACCACATGAGTTTCTTCCAGGCCATCGTCATCGGCCTCATCCAGGGCGTCTTTGAGCTCTTTCCCCTCTCGAGCCTGGGGCATACCGTCCTCATCCCATCGTGGATCGGTGGCAGCTGGGCCACCTTGGTACGGCAGGAATCCCTGAGCGAGAGCCCTTACCTCGCCTTCATCGTCGGCCTGCACCTGGCCAACGCCATCGCCCTGCTCGCCTTTTATGCCCGGGAGTGGTACCGGGTCATCTCTGGCTTTTTCCGCAGCCTGGTACGCCGGCGGGTAGAGACCGACAGCGAGCGCCTGGCGTGGTTGATCGTGATCGCGACCATCCCCGTGGGCGCCCTGGGGCTCGTCTTCGAGCACACCTTCCGCACCCTTTTCGCCAAGCCCCTGGCGGCGGCCATATTCCTTTGCGCCAACGCCGTCATTTTGGCGGCCGGCGAGTGGTACCGAAGGCATAGCCAGGCGCGGACGGCCAGCACCATGGGCACCCCGAGAGCGGCACGGGCCACCCTCACCATCGGTGCCCCGGATCTCGTTTCCGAGCACGCACTCCCTCAGGACGTGCCCAACCCAGGCCGTCATCAGACCGGAGGGGGAGACGAGGTGGGGGGAGTGGTACCGGCACTGCTGCGGTTCCGCAATGAGAAGTTCGTTGCCATGGACCAAGATGCAGAGCACCAACTGGCTGCCCGTATCAGCATGTGGAGTGCCTTTTGGATCGGCGCATCCCAGGCACTGGCCTTGCTGGCGGGGATCAGCCGGGAGGGCGTGGCCATGGTCGGTGGCCTTTACCGGCGGCTGTCCAACGAGGACGCCATGCGCTTTGCCTTCTTGCTGTCCACCCCGGTCATCTTCGCCGCCGGGGCCCTGAAGGTCCCCGACCTGCTTGGCCACCTGGGCAACGGCATCCGCGCTCAGGTCCTTGCCGGCAGCGGCGTGGCTGTGGTGGCGTCCTTTGCGGCGGTTGCCTTCCTGACCCGCTATTTCAAGACCCGGACCCTGGTGCCTTTCGCTATCTATTCCGGGCTGTTCGGCCTGGCCTCGGTCATCCGCTTCGGCCTCTTCTAAAGCTGTCTGTGGGAAGGGCCTAATGGCAGGAAGCCGCGCCCGATCACGCATCGGTGCCCGCGGTCGTGTACCATTCGCCATTCGCTTCTCACCGCGGGGCCGGCCCAGGACGAGTACAAACCATAGGAAGGTGGCATGGGCTCTCGCCGTTGCTACCCTTTTCCCAGTTGTGGCGGCTTCGCCCCTTTCGGCCCGCGCGGGAGCAGCAACGGCTGGTGGGGCACGGTCGGCCATTTCGGCGCTGCTGCCGGCGACCATCGCCTCACCGCACGGTGGGGAGTTCCTTTCACCGTCACGGAACATCAGCTGCGAACTGGACTGGGACCTCAAAGGGTTGCCGGCGGTTGCCTACTGCCAGACCATGGCACCTCCGCAGTCGGTGACCATGTCGCCCACCGGAAGGGTCAAGAAGTGCTCAGGGGTAAGTTGTTTGGGCAACCCGGCGCTGAACGCCCGGGTCTTGCCGTACATGACCTCTGTCGCCAGCGGGCCGTTCCTCTGTACCTCGCGCCTGGACGGCTTTGCCTGCAGTGCCTCCGGTCATGGGTTTCTCATTTCAAAGTCAGGGATCAGCTTCTGTCCGGTACTGCCCCACACGACGATGGCGCTGTACACGGGCCCTGCCCGCCACCCGACGCTGTCCGTGGGCAGCGGGTTTGGCTGGCTCGTGGCTGTAGGGCGTTCGGGCCAGTATGCCGAGATGGTTGTCCAGTGCGGCCGCGGAGCCGAGGGCAAGCTCCCCGCAGGCCGGCCATGGACAGTCGATTTGTCGGCGGTGAAGGCCTTCGAGGTAGAAACCAACCCGGCCAACCCGGCTGCCGGCTCGGTGCTGGACGTCACTCGTGGCAGCTGGGTCGCCGACGTGCGGGTAAATGGCTGGGGCGGGTATTTCAAGCTGGGCGGCAAGGCATCGTTCCTAAGCGACGGGCCAGGCAGTTCGGCCTGCTGATGGACTGCGAGGTCGGGTGACTCCAGCGATCGAGGCAATCGCGAGGCTGCTGGTCGGCTGCCCGGCCGGGATCGGGCCAGCCGCCCGGCGGGAGCCGACGGGCCGCGGGCGACCTTCGGCTCTGGCTCCCTGACGAGGCGGGCAGGCAGCTTTGACCCGGTGGCGGCAACGCCCGGATGGGCTGCGCGGCAACCACCCAGACCAACCCATTAGCACTGGCGGTACTGGAGTGCTAAGCTCGTAGAAGGCGGTCCGGGTGCCGCCTGGTTTAAAAAAATCATTTCTCGTAGACGACAACTTGGTGGGTGGGATGTTGCTTTACCGAGATATGGCTGCCCTTCCCGGCGGGGCATGCTTGGACGCGCTACTGGTCCAAAGGGTCTTTTCGGCCGTCAGGCCTTGCCGTCTTCAAGCTTCCGGCCTCGCTCCGGTCCATGCCTACGACCCCGGTGCTGGCCATGGCGGTGGGCAACCGCCCAGTGTCCAGGACATCACGGAGGTACGAAGAAGAGATGGCCAACCACGACAACAGCACAGCGGTACAGGAGCGGCCAGGGATTTGGGTCGCGGGAGACGGCGACCTGAGCGAGACGTACCGGCTCAGGGCGCCACGGCACAATA
>JAKAWM010000166.1 GCA_021827285.1 Actinomycetes bacterium
CGGCTCTCTTGAAGGCCGCGGCTGCTCCCAGTCGGGCTACTCCCACTCGATAGTGGCCGGCGGTTTGCTGGTTATGTCCAGCACGACCCGGTTCACTTCCCGAACCTCATTGGTGATGCGGGTGGAAATGCGGGCCAGCACGTCGTAGGGGACCCGGCCAAAGTCAGCCGTCATAGCATCCTCGCTGCTCACCGGTCGGAGCACGACGGGGTGGCCATAGGTGCGCCCGTCACCCTGTACTCCAACCGAGCGCACATCGGCCAGAAGCACTACTGGGCATTGCCAGATATCACGGTCGAGGCCGGCAGCCGATAATTCTTGCCTGGCAATGGCATCCGCCCGGCGTAGGACGCCGAGACGCTCTTCGGTGACGGCGCCCACTATGCGAATGGCCAGCCCGGGACCAGGGAAAGGTTGGCGCCAAACGATGTCCGAGGGCAGGCCAAGCTCCTCACCTACGGCCCGCACTTCGTCCTTGAACAGGCGCCGGAGCGGCTCAACCAGTTCAAAACGCAGATCCTCGGGCAGACCGCCCACATTGTGATGGCTCTTGATGTTGGCAGCCCCCTCTCCCCCGCCTGACTCCACCACGTCGGGGTAAAGCGTGCCCTGTACCAAGAACCTGACGTCCTCACCCGGGCCCACCACTTCGACGGCCGCGTCCTCGAAGGCGCGGATGAACTCGCGGCCGATGGCTTTGCGCTTGGCTTCAGGGTCGGTGGGGTCGTCGAGGGCGGCCAAGGCGTCCAGAAACCGGCGCTCGGCGTGAACGACATGGAGCCGGACGCCGGTTGCCTTGACGTAGTCGTCCTCGACTTGCTCGCGCTCTCCGTCACGCAACAGCCCGTGGTCCACGAAAACACAAGTGAGCTGGTCCCCGACTGCCCGCTGGACGAGAGCGGCGGCCACCGCCGAGTCGACGCCCCCCGAAAGGCCGGCAATGACCTGGTGGTTGCCCACGCGCTCGGCAATGGCCTTCACCGCTTCCTCGATGATGCTGCCGGTGGTCCACCCGGGCGCAAGACCGGCTCCCCGGTAAAGGAAATTCTCCATAAGCCGCTGGCCCTGTTCGGAATGGGCCACTTCGGGGTGCCACTGAACGGCGTAAAGGCGTCGGGCGCGGTCCTCGAAGGCAGCTACCTCGGCCGACCCGGTCCGGGCCGTGCTCCGGCACCCCTCCGGTAGCCTCACAACCGCGTCGCCGTGCGACATCCACACCGTTTGGCGCTCCGGCTGCCCGGCAAACAAAACCGACGTCTGGTCCACCAAGGCTTCGGCCCGCCCGAACTCGCTCCCGGGCGCGGGAGCCACCTGGCCCCCCAAGGCCACGGTCATCGCGTGCAGGCCGTAGCAAATGCCGAGCACGGGCACCTGTGAGCCGAGAAGCAACGGGTCGATCCGGGGTGCACCTTCCGCGTAGACGCTCTCTGGGCCGCCCGACAAGATGATGGCGACCGGCCGGCGGGCCAGGATCTCCTGGGCCGGGAGCGTATGGGGCACTATCTCGCTATAGACGTGAGCCTCGCGCACCCGTCGGGCGATCAGCTGGGCATACTGAGCGCCATAGTCGACTACCAGGACAGGGCCTTCCTGAGGTTGTCCGGAGAAAGGGGCGACCGTTGGCGCACCGGGACCTGTCATCGACACCCCAGGTGGGATCCTGTGGCCAGCAGGTTCATCCACCAACCCTACACCGTGGTCGGCCGGGCCTGGCTGGGCCTGGCTACACCGTGGTCAGCCGAGCGGGGCCGTGCCCTACACCGTGGTCAGCCGAGCGGGGCCACCGTGGTCAGCCGGACGCGCTACGGATCCGTTACTGAAAGCTCCAAAGGTGCCTCATTGGAAATCACTCTTGGAGGTTTCGAACCAAGGCGTGCGGCCCTCCGACCACTGACGCGGCACGGCTGCCCAACCACTGCTTGGCCAGCACGGCCGCCGCGGCAAGCAAAACGGCGCCGGCCGCAAACTCAACCGCCAGAGCCATACCGACATACGGTGCGCTCATCACCTCCTGCCATCCGAACAAGCCGAACAGCACCGAGTAGATCAGGGCACAGGCACTCGTGATGCCGTAGCCGGCACTGACCAGTACGAGAGGCAATTTGCGCAAAATAGCCGTGGCCATGGCCAGGGCCCAGCCTGCGCAGGCCTGCGCCAAGAACAGGGGGCCGATCGTGGGGATGTTGCGGTACCCCTGGCTATCCCAAAGGTAGAAATGGATAACGGCAGAGCCGGCAACCAAAAGCGAGCCAGCCCAGATCGCCAGGTTGACCACAAGCCGCATCCTCATTGAAGACATGAGTTCTCGGCCATCATGATCACCGGGTGGGCAAGGCTGGGCTCGCTTACCTTCATTTTGGATCTCCCGATTCGACCGGACTGGCGGGGCTCAAGCCCAGCTTGAAGTCGTTTTCTTGCTGGTGGAAGTCGTCGTTGTGGATGAGGGCTTCGTCGTGGTGGGGGAAGCCTTCGGCACGGTGGCGGCGGGCTTGGCGGTACCCGGCTGGGCTAGGAACCAAATATGGAACAATCCCTGCCCAAGGGCCTTGCCCTTGCCGTCGCGCACGTAGGTGTAGAGGGCCTTGCCCTCCCAAGTCACCTGCCGCCCCGACGGCCCGCTGACGACGCCGAGGCCGGTCACGCCCTTGCCCGCCACCGGGCCCTTTTGGCCCTTGGGGAGCGTCAGGGGTGGCCAGATGGTCAGGCAGGCGCCCTTGCAGGCCCAGTGCTTGGGCTTGTTGGCGGTGTCGTAGTAGAGGGCCAGCCCCTTTTGGTCCACCAGGACCTTGCCATAGCGGGGAATGGTCGCTAGGTCCACAACTACCCGGGCCGGGGAGGCCATGTGGATCTTGGCCGCCGGGTGCTGGCTGGCACTGGCGGGCAGAGCCGTTGCCGCCAGAGCACCCACTGCGAAGACGGCGCCAGCAGCGGCCGCCCCCCACCGGGCCCAGTGCCGGGCCGGACTGTAGTCCTGCGTGCGACCTGGTCCGGTCGCTGTAATTTCGCGCATTGTCTCCTCCGTGTTAGGACCTTCTGAAAGCAATACGGAGGGATGCCTTCCTCGGATCTATGACGCAGCCAAGAAGGAGGCCACCACGAGGACGCCGAGCGCGGCGAGGGCGGAGCCCCACAGCAGTAACCAGGAACGGAGGGGCAGGTGCAGGGTCTCGACGTCCTCGGCTACCTGCTCGTCCCCGGTGAGCACCAGGCCCGGCAGCTCGAGCAATTGTTCCTCCTGGCGCGGCGACAGCTCTTCGTTGAGGCCCGAGGCTGCCATGCCCGAGGCCACGGTGGCCGAGGCTGAGGTGCCCGAGGCTGCCGTGCCCGAGGCTACGGTGGCCGAGGCTGAGGTGGATGCGGCTGCGGCGGATGCGGGCGCCGCGGCTGACCGAGCGCGGAACGGGCGACCATGCGACCAGGACGTGCAACTAGGATAAGCGCCCCAATGGTCGAGCAAGCCGCGCCCGGGCCGGCCAGGGCCAACCTCGTGGACCGCTGGCCTCGCCCGCTGCGCTACGTATTACGCTCCCCTATCGCCGAGATCTTCGAGTTCGAGGCGGAGGAGGGGCGCCTCCGCCTGGGTGGGCTGAGCCCCTTCGCCCGCTGGCTCGTCGTCTTCGCGTTATCGGCCATCGGCCTCCTCCTGGCTGCCGCCCTGGTGCCCGGGATCCTGGCCGTGGGGCCCCTGCGCAGCATCCCGGTACCCCAAGGGGCGCTCAACGTCCACAACGGGACAGCGGCCGTCACATTGGTGCTGTTCGGTATCGCCTGGGGATTGGTCAGTTATGGCGCGCTACAGGCTTCGTGGCTGGTACGGGCGGGTACCGGCCTCTTGTTCCTGCTGGTGAACAGCCTCCTCATCGTCAACCTCCCCAGCTCGCTGGCCCACCACCCCTCAGTCACCATCGCCTGGGACCTCTCCCGCGCCGCACTGGTGGCCACGTCTGCGGGCCTCGTGCTCTCGGCGTTTATGCCAGGCCGGCTCTGGCGGCGGACGTCTTGGGCCAAGTCGCTGCTGAACTGGGTCGTCGGCCTGAGCTGCGTTGGCCTGTTCGTGTCGCTCATCGCTGCCGAGGCCCTCGGGCGGGTGACCCAGGCCCGTACCCCCTTAGCGGGAGGAGCCGCCCTCGCCCTTGGCACCGTGATCCTGCTGCTCGCGCCCCTTCTATACCTTTCCGGCATGGCCGTAGTCTCCTTCAGTTACACGGTCGGTACAGCGGGTGCGGCCCTTTGCCGCCGCTTGCCTCGCCACGGCCTGCTCACCCTGGTCGTGGGCCTGGTAGGCGCCGAGGCATGGTTCTACGGTTGGCGCGACCGCACCCAACTGTGGACGGGGCCGCGCGGCTGGGTCGTGCTCCTCCATGCCGTGCCGGTGGTCGTAGGTTTCGGGGCCATCGCCTTTGCTTGCAGGAAGGTGTTCCAGTCCCCCCCCGAGCCCGTGCACGACAATGCCAACGCCACCCTCGCCCTGCTGGTGACGCTGCCGGCCATGGCGGCGGGGCTCTACTCGGCGCTCTACGACACCTCGGGCCTTGGCTTTCTCCACATCCCTGGGATCGTGACCTCAAGGCTTGGGTCGTCGGCCAGTTCGTTCTCGGATGCCGTTCTTTCCACCGGAGCTAGGTGCACGCTATTTGGAGCGGCTACAGCGTTCGCCATGGCCATAGCTCGACGGGAAGGCACCAGTTGGCGGCGCCGCCAGTTCGCCGTGGGAGTAGCACTCATGTCGGGCTGGATCTTCTGGACGCAGTTCGTGGATTGGCTGCCCAGTGCCAATACCGAAGACTGGGACATGCTGGCCCTGGTAGCCGTCGGCGTGGTGGCGGTGTATTTATTGGGCAGCTATGCGCTGCCCAATAGGCCGGCCCCGGGTACAGCACAGCTCGCCCCGTTGGCTGGTGTCCTCGCCGTGGTCTGGATATTTGACGCCGACGCCGGCTTTCTACGCTCCCTCAGCCATCTCGCTCCCCTCGAAGGCAGCGCCGTCTTGGTGGCCGGGGTGCTCCTTATCCTCTTGGGGAAGTCGCAGTTTACCGGTGGGACGAGCCCCTGGCTCCCTCGCAGCGCCCGGGTGGCCATGTGGACCGGCTACGTGGTGTTGTCGCTGACGGTCGTGTATTGGGACCGCAGCGTGAAGGGCTTCGCCGCGCTAACTGGCCACAATGCCGAACTCAGCGTTTTCGACTACATCGCCGTCCCCTTGATCACTTGGTTGGTCCTTTCTGGGAGGTTCACCACTCGGCTGCCAGCGGCTGACCCAGCCCCGGCCGGCGTCACCATTGAAGCTCAGCTGGAGGCGATGGTGGAAAGCCAAACCGGCGAGGCAGCTCTCCCCGCCGGGCCGGCACGGGCGGCGGAGCCGGTTGGGGCGGTTGGGGCGGCGGAGCCGGTTGGGGCGGCGGAGCCGGTTGGGGCGGCACGGACGGTTGGGGCGGTTGGGCAGCTTGGGCGTGCCTGGCGGCTCGGACGGGTGCGCCACGCCTGGCGGGCGCAGCACGTTTGGCAACCGGCCGGGACAGCCATCTTGGTGGCGGGCGTGCTCTGCGCGGGCGCCTGGGGCGCTTATGCCATAGATACGGCCGGTGCCGTGGCCCTCAGGCCCATCGCGCACCATGTGTACATAACGGTCCCAAAGGGCTGGTCCCTGCAACATAAAGGCGCCTTGGCCCTGGAAACCCGGAGCAACCCAGCCGCGTTGTTCGTCGTGCTGATCGGCCCGTCATTGACTGGCGGCCCGAGCAGCGACTTGTCCCTATTTGCGGCCAGCCAGTCGATCCTCCGCCACGTCGTGACGAGGGACCCGACCAGTTTTTCGTTGACGGCGGGGGGCAATTTCTCCGAGATCGCCCTGGCCCGCTTCAGGGGGACTTACTCGGGCCAGCCAGCTCAGGGGCAGATGTTTTCTTTGTTCAACCAGGCCAACAAATTGATGGCGGTCGGTCTAGTCTTCACATCAAATCGCCGAGACTACCTCTCCGTTGCCGCGCAAGTCGCGCAAATAGAAAACTCGCTCAACCAATCGCCACCGCCCTCGCTGTGGTAAGGCCGCGAAAGCGTTGCCCCGGAGGCGGGTGCCCACCCCACCACCCGAGCCGAGGTGAAACTGCCTCAGGCACGGCCCGCAATTGCCCCCGCGGCCCAGGCGTCGAACAGCCCCGCGTAATACCCACCGCGCGCTACCAGATCTTGGTGGCTGCCCACCTCGACCAGCCGCCCGTCAACGACCACGGCGACTTTGTCAGCCCGCGCCGCCGTGCTCAGCCGGTGAGCCACGGTAACGGTGGTCCGGTTGGCCGACAGCACGGCCACCGCCCTTTCGATTTCGGTCTCGGTACCGGGGTCCAGGCTGGAGGTGGCCTCGTCCAGCACCAGCACCGCCGGGTCGGTCAAAGCGGCGCGAGCCAGGGAGACAAGCTGGCGTTCACCGGCCGACAACCGCGAGCCGCGTTCGCCCACCTCGGCCCGTAACCCTCCTTCGATCGCTAGGAGATGCTTGTCGCTCCCAAGCCGGTGAAGCACGTCGAGCACCTCCTCCTCGCTGGCTTCGGGCCGGCCCACCAAAATGTTGTCCAGCACGGTGCCCCGGA
>JAKAWM010000167.1 GCA_021827285.1 Actinomycetes bacterium
AATCATCTAGTGGGCGCAGCCGCCACTACCGGCCGGTGCTTGGTCGCCCTACAGGGGTGGGAGGAGCGTGAGGGGGCACACCGTCACCTGGCCGTCAGGAAGGAGCCGGCAGTGGGCCTCTATGGTGCCAAGAGCCTTGAACTCCAGTTCGCCCCGTACCAGCCGGTAGGTGAACTTGCCGGGCTCGACGCTGAACGGAGAGACATTGCGCGCGACTTGTTCCCCCGCGCTGTCTAGGAAGACAACTTCCAGGATGCCGTTGGGCTGCTCGTCCGCGCGTGACCGGACGAGCACGATCAAGTGGGGTGCCACGCTCACGGGGGGCGGTGCGGGCGCAGGCATGGAGAACATGACGCCCACCAGGTCGATCCGAGTGGACGGCCCCGGAACGGGACGGAGGTCAAACGATTCAACGAACAGAGCGGAGACTATGTCCACGGATTTGCTGACGCTTAGGTCTGGGCGGCTGGAGCCGGCTGCGGTGCTGCCCTCAGACCAGTTCCGGCTGGCGGTCGCCAGCCGCACCAGGGGTGACCGCCGCCGGGATGATCCCAGCCTCTTCTGGCTGGCGGCTCGGACCGCTGGCGGCCGGGCCGTTGCTCGGGTAGGCCTCCCGGGCGGCGCGTGTGAGGTGAGGGGTGCTGTGACGGACCTCCAACAAATTGAGCCCGCTGCACAGCCGTATTACCCACCAACCAGGGTCCAGCTGCCACCAGTGAAAGGATAGGCGTGCCGACGTAGGAGCGGCATGGTGGTTGGAGTGAAAGCCCTCGCCCCAGGTCAGGAGGGCCAACCATTGGTTGTTGGTGGCGTAGCCCGGGAACGGCCCCTTGCCGAACCGGTGCCCTATGGCGTTGATGGCAGCGTTCAAGAGCAGGTAACTAACGGTGTGGACGCCTGCGGCGACGAGCGCACCCTCCCAGCCCAGTAGGGCCCAGAGCCCGACCATCCCTAGGGCCAAGCCCAGGACACCGTGGTTGAAAAGCACCTTGTCCCAGCGGTCGACCTTGATGTCGCGGGTGTACTTTTGCAAGGTGTCCGCGTCGTGGGCAGCCCGGCGGTATAGACCGGCGTTGAAAAGCTGGACTTTCCAGTAGCCATCGAGGATGGGGGAGTGGGGGTCGCCGGGCACGTCGGTGTAGGCGTGGTGGCGACGGTGGACAGCGGCCCACTCCCGGGGACGGATACCGGTTGTCAACCAGATGAGGGCTCGCAGGCTGAATGCGAACCACGGGGCGAGGGTGACGGCCCGGTGGGACACCGCTCTGTGAAGGTAGAGGGTGGTGAGCAAGAGGCCGAGCTGGCAAACCGCCAACCCAACGATGACGGCAACCAGTAGGTGGGGCATGCGGGCCACCTTAGTGCACGCTGCCCCGGTCCTACGGGCCGAGGCCGGTGCGCGACGATGGGCTCCCATGGGCAGCACTGTCGGCTGGCAGGCCTGGTCGCCCAGCCGAGCCGCCACGGCCACCTTCTTGCCCTTGCTAGGGGTAGTGGCCGCCAGCCTGTTGCCTTCCGTGGCCAGCGCAGCCCCGGGCCAGGGGGCGCTTCAGGTACCGAAGCCCGCCCCCGAGTTGATGCAGACGCCCCTGCTCTCGCCCGCCCGTGCCCCCCGCACCCTTCAGGCTCTCTTCGCCCGCCAGCGCCTGGACGCCAGCCTGACCAGGGACATGTCCGCTTCGGCACTGGGAGGGGCGGCGGCAGCCGCCAGTTGCGCCGAGGTGGTCCAGGGGGGGCAGGTCATCTTCCAGCACAACGCACAGATGCCCGTTGTGCCCGCCTCCAACATGAAGCTACTGACCGCCACGGCTCTCCTCGACAAACTGGGGGCCGGGTACAGGTTCACCACGAAAGTGCTGGCGTCCGCGCCCCCCGTCCAAGGCGTGGTCCACGGCAACCTGTACCTGTTGGGGGGCGGTGACCCGCTCCTGCGCCTGCCGAGCTTCGCCGCCGTCGTCCCAGGAGGCGACCCTGTGTTCACCAACGTCACCCGGTTGGTCACCCTGCTCAAGGCGGATGGGGTGCGCCAGGTCACCGGGTCGATCGTGGGCGACGATGGCCGTTATGACATGCTCCGCCAGGTCCCCGGTTGGCCGTCCCGCTACGCGGCCGAGGGCGACGTGGGGCCCCTCTCGGCCCTCGGGATCGACGACGGTTTTGCCACTGCGGGAGCACCGGTCCCCGTCTGGGCCCCGCCAGAGGTCCAATCGGCCGGAGTGCTTACGAAGCTGGCTCGCGCCGCCCATATCGTTGTGAAGGGCGCGCCGGCGGGGGGAGCGGTCCCGGCCGGGGCCACGGTGCTGGCCCAGCTGGTGTCGCCCCCTCTGGAGCAGATCCTGGGCGAGGTCTTGCGCGAGAGCGATAACACCGCCATGGAGCTTTTGACCAAGGAGCTCGGTCTGCAGTTACGGGGTGTGGGCTCGACGGCGGCCGGGACATCGGTGGTCCGGGACGACCTGGCCGCCGATGGGCTCCCGCTTCATGGCTTCACCAACGAGGACGGCAGCGGGCTGTCGCGCTCGGACCGCGTGACATGTTCGCTCCTGGTGGCCGTGTTGGAGCGCTCTGGTCCCGATGGCCTATTGGTCAGGGATCTCCCGGTGGCCGGGGTCTCGGGCACCCTAGCCAATCAGCTGGGGGGCACGGCCGCCGCGGCCAGGGTCCGGGCCAAGACTGGGACGTTGGACGGGGTCAGGGCCCTGTCAGGGTGGGTGTCAGCGGTCCCAGGGCAGGGCGGGGGCAATCCCGTGCTGGCCCCGCCGGTGGTCTTCGCCATCGTGCTGAACGGCCTGAACACGAGCCTGCCCGACCCGGGTTCCCTCGCGGACCGGGCGGCACTTGACCTGGCCCGCTACCCGCTGGCGCCGGCGCTCCAGCGCTTTGAGCCCGGGGTGTAGCCCGATCCCCGGGGGCGCGGACAGGGCTGGCTGCTCTCCCTGCCCACGATGCGCGCACCCCCATGTGCATGATGGGGCCCGTAGCGGTTAGTTTGCTGAGGCGATGAGCCTGCGCCAAAACGCCTCCCCACGAAGGCCAAGCCAACGGGGTCAGGGCGGTGCCAACGAGCTAGTGCAACTCGTGATCGCCTACGCAAAACAGGAAACGGTGGACCCTGTCCGGCGCCAAATGCGTCGGCTGGGTCGTGGCCTGGGAGGGGCGGTGCTGCTGGCCGTGGGTACCACGTTGCTGGCCGTCGGCTTCCTCCGCGCCCTGCAGGTCGAACTGGGCGGTGGTGGCCGCAACCCGGCCCCGTTCGGTACGGGGGCGCACCTGGCCGGCAACCTTTCCTGGGTGCCCTACATGGGTGCCGCACTGCTCTGCCTGGCGGTGTCGGCGGGCTGCGTGGTGCTCGTCGTGAAGAGGGGGCGGCGGTGAGCCCCGCAACTGCCCATGGTGGCGGGGACGACGGAGGTTCCCCGTTGGGCACCGGCCCTGGGGGCCGTATCACTCCAGACGACATCAAGGGCAAGCTGGAAGAGCTGGTAGGCGGGGTAGAGCAGAAGGTCCAGAGGGCCAAGCCCTTGCTCACCTACGCCGCCGTCGGTGGCGCGGTGGCCTTGGCCCTGGTGGCCTTCTGGCTCGGGCGGCGAAGTGGCCGCCAGCGCCCGACCGTAGTGGAGATCCGGCGTGGCTAGGGCTGGTGGCCCGCTGCCCTGGCTCCTTCGCCGAGGGCTGCGGGAAGGTTGGCGCCGGGGGGTGCTGGGCGGGGAACGGGCTTGGCTGGTCCTGGGTGGCGTTGCCTTGCTGACCCAGTTGGCGGTTCGCGCCCTGCACAAGAAGTCCGAGGTGGTCTTTTCGGAGACGCTCCGGCCCGGGCAGGCCCTGGTCATCAGCCACCGGCCTCGGGAGGGCCAAGCTCAGTAGCGGGCGGCGTTGCGACGGGGCGTGGCGCCTTTGGCCGCGGCGGGGACGCGCAGCAGGTCAAAATGGAGGGCGTGAAAGTCCTGCTACGCAACCCCAGGCGAGAGGTAGAGGTCGAGGGCCCCGTCCGAGTCGTTTCGCTCCTCGGCCGGCTCGGGTACCGGCGCGAAGCGGTGCTCGTGATCGTGGACGGGGCCCTGGTCACCGGGGACGCCACCATCAAAGAGGGATCGCAGGTCGAGATCCGCCCGGTCATCTCTGGTGGGGCTGGGCCCCGGTGAAGTGCCGCGCCTGCCGGGCCCCGGCGGTGGTTGAAATCCGCCGCCACAACACCACGCTTTGCCGCCACTGTTTCCTGGGTTACTGCCGCAACCAGGTCGGCCGAGCCATCCGCGACCACGACATGATCGGCCCGGGCCAGCGGGTCCTGGTGGCGGTCTCTGGAGGCAAAGATTCCCTGGCGCTGTGGGATATGTTGCTTGACCTCGGCTACGACGCGGACGGGGTGTACGTCGGCTTGGGGATCGACGGTTACAGCCAGCCGTCGGCTGACCACGCCCGGGCCTTCGCACGCCGTCGCCAGGCCAGGCTGGTGGAAGTGGACCTCCGCCAGCAGTACGGCTACGACGTGCGCAGCGGCGCGGCCGCCGATCATCGGGCGCCCTGCTCGGCCTGCGGGCTCTCCAAGCGCCACATCTTCGACCGGGCCGCTGTCGAAGGCGGCTACGACGTGGTCGCCACCGGGCACAACCTGGATGACGAGGCGGCTGTGTTGTTGGGCAACGTGCTGCGCTGGGACCTGGAGTACATGGCGCGCCAGCGCCCCGTGCTCCCCGGAGGCCACGGTTTCCCGAAGAAGGTCAAGCCCCTTGTCCGGCTGGCCGAGCGGGAAACGGCGGCCTACTGCGTCCTTCAGGGGATCGACTACCAGGTAGAAGAGTGCCCGATGGCCGCGGGTAACCGCCACCTTGGCTACAAGGAGGCGCTCGGTCTCATCGAGGAACGTTCCCCCGGTGCCAAAGCGGTCTTTTTCGGTCAGTTTCTCGAACGAGCGGCGGCGGCGCTGGCTGGCGCCTCGGCCGAGGCGGGCGGGGCGGTCCTGCATCCCTGCCCGAGCTGCGGGGCACCGACCAGCTCCGAGTTGTGCGCCTTTTGCCGGCTGGTGGAGCGGGCTGGTGGCGACCCCCGGCGGCGGGTACCGGTGAGCGGGCGATGAAAGAGTTCGAAGTTGGCGAGCGGGTGCTCTTGCTCGACCGGCGGGGCCGTCGTTACCTGGTTGTTTTGGAAAAGGGTGGGGAATTTCACACCCATAACGGCCCGGTGCCCCACGACCAGATCCTGGGCCAGGCAGACGCGTCCGTCGTACGATCGACGCGCGGCTCGCGCTACGTGGCGGTACGGCCTACTTTGGCCGAGGTGGTACTGGAAATGCCTAGGGGCGCGCAGGTCATTTACCCCAAGGATCTGGGACCGATATTGATTATGGCCGACATTTTCCCTGGAGCGAGGGTGCTGGAGGCAGGGCTGGGTTCGGGTGCACTTTCCATGACGCTCCTGCGGGCGGGAGCCGAAGTTTACGGCTACGAGGTGCGGGAGGACTTTGCCTCCCGAGCGGCCCGCAACGTGGCCCAATTTTTGGGGCAGGCGGCGTTGGAGCGTTATCACGTCGAGATCCGCGATGTTTATGAGGGCATAGGTGAGCGAGGCCTCGACCGGGTCCTCTTGGATCTGCCGGAACCCTGGCGGGCAGTCAAGCACGCATCCGCGGCCCTGCGGCCAGGGGGCATTATACTTTCGTACCTGCCCAGTATCGCCCAGGTGATGGCCTTGCGTGAGGCTCTCGAAGGCACGGGCTTCGCCATGGCGGAGACCACGGAGGTGCTGCAGCGTTCGTGGCACGTTGAGGGCCAAGCCGTCCGCCCCGAGCACCGTATGGTGGCTCACACGGGTTTCCTGACCACGGCTCGGCTCCTGGCGGGACCAGCAGGTGAGGCGGTCCAATGAGCACGCTGGACTATGCCATTTTGGTAATAGCCGCCCTGGCCGCTCTGGGCGGCTGGCGGACGGGCTTCCTCGGGCGGCTTTTCTCGTGGATGGGGCTGGGTGCTGGGATTTACCTGGCCGTGCGGTATATGGCCACCATCGTTAAGTTCTTCAACCTGTCCGGCTCCGTGGCGCGGATCGTCCTGGCCATAGCGGTGCTGGTCGCGGCTGCCTTCGTCGGCGAGGCGCTAGGGCTGGCAGTAGGTTCGCGGCTGCACTCCATCCTGCCTTTCGGGGGCGTGCGCACCCTGGACCGGGCTGTCGGCGCCCTGTTGGGCGTGGTGGGCGTTCTGGCTGCCCTTTGGCTCCTGGCACCTTCCCTGGCCGCTGTCCCCGGTACCATCTCCAGGCTGACCACGAGTTCGGTGATAGCCCGCTGGGTAAGCGATCACATGCCGCGGCCACCCAACCCGTTGCAGGCTCTACGCCGGCTGGTGGGCGCGGACGGCTTCCCGCAGGTCTTTTCGGGCCTGGGCGGGCCCCAGGCGGCCGTGTTACCCCCAAGTGGCGACCCTCTACCGGCCGTGGTGGCGGCATCGGTGTCGGCCTCGACGGTCAGGGTGGACGGCTTAGCCTGCGGTCGCATACAAGAGGGCAGTGGATGGGCGGTGGCCCCCAACCTGATCGTCACCAACGCCCATGTGGTGGCCGGCGAGCCGGCCGGTAGC
>JAKAWM010000168.1 GCA_021827285.1 Actinomycetes bacterium
GCTACCCTCGAGATGAACTACGGCCTGAGCTGTCCGATCGGGAGCGGGCTCGGGGAGGAAGGCGATGTCCCGGCCGGCTAGAAGGCTACGAAAAGATGCCCCCACACCATCGCGTCCCACGGCGGCGATTAGGGTCGTCGCCATTCCATGGCTGGCCAACTCCACGGCCACATTCACGCCCGCACCCCCAAACGTGGGGAACTCTCCCTGCCTCGTAATGATGTCGTCGATCAGCGCGTTGCCCAGAATGGTGGCGGTGTTCGCGTGCTGATTCGGAGACATTGTCAGCTCGGACTTGACGTCCGGGCCCCCTGGCACCAGGACTCCTGATGTAGGGCCCGAATTTATAAGCCCTCGGGCGGCTGGTTGACGGAGTAGCGGAGCACCAGGTCAGTGCCTGGATAGCGGGTCTCGGTCAGGTTGAGCGGGTCGCAGAGAGCGGACAGGGCGCGGGTGCGGCGGGGAGCCGATAGGTGGTTGAGACGGATGCCGAGGCAATCACCGATGACCTCGAGGGTGCCGCTGGTCTTGAAAGCCTCGCGGAGCAGCGCCCGGCCTTCGTCCGCGGCTCGGCTGTAATGAGGGGCCAGTAGTCTGGCCAGGGCCGACTCTGCGTTGTACGCGCTCATGTGGACCCCGTGGGTAACCAGCTTGGACTCGGCGTCGAGCAGCTGGGTGCCCGGCGCCACCTCTTTGAGGGGGAGTCGGGATGGCGTGGCGGCCAGCTCCACCTCCAAGCCCTGGACCGCCTCCCGGGCGGCGAGCAGTTGCTGGCCGAGGTCGGCGTTGGCGATCTTGAAGCCGCGCATGGTCGGACGGCGCGCCTCGGGGTTGCCCTGGGCCGCCTGCCCATAGGCTGCTTCCGCCTCAGTGAGCCGCAAGCGGGCCCGGCGCAGCTTGCGGCGTAGCTGCGCCTTGGCAGGGTTGGGCACCGAGCGCTCCGGGTCGTCGTCGTGGGCCCGGTAGGAGTCGAGGGCATCCAGGCCGAAATGGCGGCGGCCATACCGGAAATAATTTTCTTCGCGCCAGCGGGAGAACATCCGGTAGGCGACCTCTACTGCCTCCAGGTCGAAGCGGCTGGTCAGGATCTGGATCTGGTGGTCATCTTTGCGGACGGTGACCTGGCGCACCAGGAAGGTCTTGGGGCGGCCCTTGGCTTTCGGCAACTTGAGCCGGACCTTGCGGTCAGTCAACTCGTACTCCTTGCGCGCCTCGCGATGGCCGACCATGACAAAGGCACTGGCCGGTTCCTTACGGGTTCTGCCCTTGCGGTAGGTGAGGAAGTGGAAGTTGGCTTGCTCCAGGTCCCAGAACAACTCGGGAGACCAGCCCCCGCGGTCGAAACAGATGGTGACCCGCCGGTCCCCCACCAGCTCGCGCATGTCCGGAAGCAGCGCCTTCAACTCTTTCACCAGCGACCGCCCGGGTTCTTGCATCACCACCAGCACCGGCTCGCCGTCGCCGTCACAGACCCAGTTCTCCTCGGTGGCCGGTCCGGCGGTGCGCAACCGGGTGATGTGAGTCTTGGACACCCGCCGCTTCCCAGAGTAGACCCGGGTGTGGCCATCAACATAGAGGATGCCCATGGCCACGCTCCGGGCCTTGGCGTGGTACTGAGCCAGCGCCTTGACGAACTCGCTGCCCAGGCCCCGGTCAGCCAGCTCCCGCAGCCGGCGGCGGATCGTCTTCACCTCCGGGGCTCGGTCCAGGGCCAACACCCGGCCCAGGTCCTGGGGCACGATCCGGGTGGCGCCCTCTGCCCGGGGCTCCCGCAAAAATGCCAGGAAAACCAGCATCAGGAGCACCGAGCGCAGCCCGTAGAAGCCGTTGTTCAGTTTCCCGTACACCGTTTGCGCCGCCTCCAGGAGGCCCGCTTCCGCCAACGCTGGCAGAGTCAGCAGAAGACCAAGCAGGGGTAGCTCCCTGCCCTGGGTGAACACTGGTGGTGCTTCCTCCAGCATCCCAGCGCGAGCCGCCGCCCGCTCTTCCCCTCTGGGTTCGGGCTGGGGCAACGTCGGGAGCTTCGCCGCCGGCGAGGGCGCCGGAGCCGCGGGGAGCTGGCTCAGAACTCGCCGCACCGTGGCCCGGCTCAGCCCGGAGCGCTCTGCGACCTGGCGTTCGCTCAGCCCTTGCGCCCGCAGGTCGCGGATCTCCAGGGCCCGCTCAGAAGTCAACTTGGACGGGCCCTTCGGGCCGGTGCGTTCACGCAGCAGCCCAGCCAACCCTTCCTCCCGGTAGTCCTTGCCCCAGCGTCGCACGGTGGCGGGAGTGGTGCCGAAGCCGGCCGCCACCTCCCGCTGGGTGGCCGCCTTCAGCTCGATCAGCTGCAGCGCGGCCAGCCGACGGGCCGGATCCTCCCCCGCAGTCCAGCACCCGTTGGCCCAGCCGTACAGGTAACAAACCCCTCCCTGCTCATCCTCCTGGATGCCCGCGGCGGCGCTAATCGGACGTGCCTCGGCGGGCAGCAAAGCGGTCTGGGGGAAAGTTGGGCGGCGCAGTCTCGTGGGCAAAGTGCAGACTCCCAGAATGTCCAATAAGCACTATTAATTATAGCCCGCGACAAGTACAAATGCAACCCCGCTCCACTTCAATTTCAGCCGGGCCTATGCCCCCGTGTCAGGAGGCCTGGGCACACGGTCCCACCGCGACCCTCCCACGGGCCACCCAGTCGGGGTGCCGGGAACAACTCGAACGCACCACCGTCGCGCGGAGTCACACCTACCACCTCGGCAACTGCGCCGGCGACCAGCGCCGGCTCCGCCCCCCGCATGACGGCAACGGCCCAAAGCTGATAACGGCGACCGTTCACCCCACCTCCCCTGCTGGGATCTTGCCACAGGTTGGGAGGTGGGTTGGCGCGGGCGACTTGGCAGACACCGCAGACGACCGCCGACGCCCATCTCGCGACAATCGCTCGAGCGGATTCACGATGGATGGACCTCAGCTCCCCAACGTCGGCAACCTCGCTAGCGGTGCTGACCTCTTCCGGCATGCGCAATTTAGCCACCCAATCCTTTCCGCAAACGGCTCAGCCACCCTAAGCCAGCAGCCTCCTGACCATCGCCAGCTGCACGACCGGTCCGGACTCTACCAAACGGGTCGCCGCGAAGTCCAGTTCGGGTCGCCGCCAAGTGCGGAGCGTCGCCTAACCAGCGGCGACTTTACCCCTCCTACTCACTGTGGACGCTTTGCCCCATCGCCGGCCCCGCACCAATCATGCCTGCCTGCAAATGGCGCCGCTCCGGCCAGCTGACCGCCGGGACCGGCGTGCGCGCACCGCCCCTTTCCGCCGCCCCCGCCACCGCTGGACCGATCAGAGCCGGCCGATGGAGTTCTTTCGTCACAGGCGCAAGGATGACCTACGCGTGCCCGTCCAACCCCGATCAGTGCCGCCCTCTGCCCCGGTCCCGATCCTGTAGGCCCTGCCTTGCTGCCGGGATCACACACGCCACCATCGCCCTACCCCGCATCGTCCCCAAGCGTCCGGAGCACGCCAATCGCCTCAGCGCCGCAGTGCGTCTGCAGTCCGCTACACCACTGGCCGACTGGTTATGCTAGAGACCAGCATGTGGGTGGCCAATCCAGGGGCCGGTGAGGCGGAGAGTTGGCTGCAATCGCCAACCCACCGCGCCTGGCTCGTCGCTCAGGCCACTCGTCTGCTCGGGTTCTTCATCCCCACGGTCGACGACGCCGGGCACTTTGTCGAGCTCGACGATCACGGGCTGCCGATGCCCACCGGCTGCCCGCCCGCAGCCGCCCCGCGGCAGCAACTGCTCACAGTCGCCCGCGCCGTGCACAGCTACGCCCTCGGGGAGATGCTGGGCATACCCGGATGTGAGCCGCTGGTGGCGAGGGGGCTGCGCACCCTCTGGGATCACCATCGCGACCCCGCCGCGGGGGGCTATTTCACCGCCGTGAACGGCCGGGACATCGTCGACGACTCCAAGTCAGCGTACGGACACGCCTTTGTCCTGCTCGCGGCAACCAGCGCCCTTGCCGCTGGCCACGCAGATGCCAACCAGCTCTTTGAAGACGTTCTCGCGGTCATCGACAGATACTTTTGGTCGGACACCGATGGCGCGGCACGCGAGGCCTTCACCCGCAACTGGGAAGAAATCGAACCCTACCGTGGTGCCAACAGCAACATGCACCTTTGCGAAAGCTTCCTGGCAGCTGGCGGCCAGCCCGGTCACTCCGAATTGGTCGCCCGGGCAACCCGCATCGTGGCCCTCCTCATCGACCAAAAGGCCCGCAGCCACGACTGGCTTCTGCCCGAACATTACGACGCCCAGTGGCGGCCTCTGTATGAATACAACACCAGCAAACGCAACGATGCATTTCGACCCTATGGGGTGACGGTGGGTCACCTCCTGGAGTGGTCACGACTCCTGCTGTCGCTGCGACTGGCCACCGGCGACAACTCCACGACCTTGCTTGACGGCGCCCAAAACCTCTTTCAGCAGGGTGTTACCGTCGGCTGGGACACCCTCCATACGGGCTTGGTTTACACCGTCGACTGGCATGGGCGCGCGGTCAACGATGACCATTACTGGTGGCCCGTAGCCGAAGGCATCGGGGCCAGTGCCTATCTCGCGCGAATTACCGGCGCGCCTCTCTACGAGGCATGGTATCAGCGCCTTTGGGACTATGCCGCGGAGTATCTCATCGACCGGGCGGAAGGGGGCTGGTATCCACAACTAAACGCTCAAAACCAACGCATAGTTCATCCTTGGTATGGCAAGCCCGACCTCTACCATGCCCTCCAAGCGTGTCTGCTCCCGTTTCTGCCGCTGGCACCGTCACTGGCCGCCGCCCTGCGCCCTGGCGAGCGGGTATGACTGTTGACGAGTGGCGGCTCGGCTAGCCGGTCGCCACTCGCGCCACCGCCATCACCGCCCCTTTGACAGCACCGGCATGCTGCCGAACGCTACCGTTCATCCGCTCGTTTTAGGGCCGCTCGCCAAAGTTCGGCCGGGGCCCCACCGCCTCGGCTTTAGGAGCCCTTCAGCCACCCTGGCCCGGCGTCGAACCTGCGTACCTGGGGTCGCGTTCAGAGCTCACTTCTCGCATCCACCTCACAACAGGTTCGAGTGCCGCGCCCGCAAGCCGCCGGCAGCATCCTCCATCGCCCCTGCCAGCGTCGCGACGACTCCGTCGAACACGAGCAAGGCGGCCTGTTCAAACAAACTGCCCCCCAACTGGGTCGACGGCTTGGCCGGTAGGTACACCACAAGGTCCGCCAAGTCCGCAGCCGGACTAGCGGGGCTGTACGTCACCGTGACCACGGTTGCCCCGACCCGCCTTGCCACCTCACCGTGTCCGACAGTCGTAGGAGTAGCCCCTGAGCCCGAAATCAGCACCAGGCCATCGCCCGCCCGCACCGCCGGAGCCGTTGCCTCCCCGACGAAGTGAGCCTTGCGCCCGAGGTGCATGAAGCGCATCGCCACCATGGCCGCCACCAGCCCAGAGCGCCCCTGACCCTCGAAGAACCACCGTAGACCGCTGTCTTCAAACACCTGCACCAGCGGCTCGACGTCCGCACTCTTTAGCTTGGCACTTAGGGCGCCAACCTCAACGAAGGCGGCCATCCATGGCCTCTCTGAGTCAACTGTGCCGAAATCCACTTAGCCGTCCTCCTAGGGTTCGCTGCCTGAGTGATCGCCGACCCCACCACGACGACATCAGGCGCTGCCGCCACCACGGCGGCAATTGTCTGCTCCCCAATACCCCCGGCGATCGCCACCCGGTAGCCGAGCTCGCGCATCGGAGCCACCTGGCTCACGACCTCATGGGCGGTCTCTCCGGCCAATCGGCGGTCGGTGGCTAGATGCAATCCGAGGTAGGCAAACCGGGGCGGGAATTCGTTGGGAGTAGTCGGCAGCCCGGCGGCGGCGATGGTGTCCGCGACCAAAAAACCGCCGAACTCCTCGGCCACCTGCGCCGCCGCCAGGCAGGTTGCCCGAGGCGCCACCGAGAGAACTGTAACCAAGCTCGCGCCCGCCCCAAAGAGCAGGCGCGCCTCGATCGCGCCCGCATCGACGGTCTTGGCATCTGCCAGAATCGGCCGACCCCCAGCCATTTCTCGAAGCGTGACCAGACCGCCGACCCCAAAGCGCTTCAACACGGGAGTTCCCAACTCGACAATATCTACAAATTCGGCTACCGCCGGCACCACGCCCAACGAGCCGGGGTCATCGATGGCCAACTGGAGCAGCACCTACGTCCTGCTCCCCCGCCGCCAGGTGGCGGCCAAGCACCGAGGGCCACCTTCGGCCCCCCGCCAACAAATGCCGCCATCAGCCACCATCATCATGTTGCCCGCCCCGTGATGGTCCTCGCCATGACCTCCGGCGCCCCTAACGTGCAAGTCAAAACGTCACGGCTCCCGTCACGTGGCATGCTCCTCGCTGCCTCCCTCGTCCAGCATCAAGCCCGCCGGCACGGTCCCAGCCCTGACCCGATGGCGGTAACCGAAGGTCTTACGCCGCTGCTGAACCTGGCTAACGTACAC